>NZ_JBFRFA010000018.1:0-71246 GCF_052114585.1 Pedococcus sp. 2YAF34 | reverse complement strand
GGGCCGGCCCGCGCGGACTAGGGCCCGGCCGGCGCCTCGGGCCCGGACGGCGCGGGCTCAGGCCCGCCGGCGCCTCAGGCCCGCCGGCGCCTCAGGCCTGGATGACGACCGGGATGATCATCGGGCGGCGGCGGATCTTGCCGCCGACCCAGCTGCCCACGGCGCGGCGGACGACCTGCTCGAGCTGGTAGGAGTCGGTGACGCCGTTGCCCGTGGCGTCGGCGAGCGCCTGCTCGATCTTGGGTCGCACCTGGCGGAAGATCTCGTCGTCCTCGGCGAAGCCGCGGGCCTGGATCTCCGGACCCGCCGCGACCTTCCCGGTGGCCGAGTCCATGACGACGATGACCGAGATGAAGCCCTCGTCGCGCAGGATGCGGCGGTCCTTGAGCAACGCCTCGTCGAACTCGCCCACCGACGAGCCGTCGACGTAGACGTAGCCGCAGTCGACCGCGCCCACGACCTTCGCCTGGCCCTTCACGAGGTCGACGACGACACCGTCCTCGGCCATCACCACCCGCTCGCGAGGGACGCCGGTCTGCACGGCCAGCTCGGCATTGGCGACCAGGTGGCGCCACTCGCCGTGGACCGGCATGACGTTGCGGGGCTTCACGATGTTGTAGCAGTAGAGGAGCTCGCCCGCGCTGGCGTGGCCGGAGACGTGCACCTTGGCGTTGCCCTTGTGGACGACGTTGGCGCCGAGGCGCATGAGGCCGTTGATGACCCGGTAGACGGCGTTCTCGTTGCCCGGGATGAGCGAGGACGCCAGCAGCACGGTGTCGCCCTGGCCCACGTCGATGCGGTGGTCACGGTTGGCCATGCGCGACAGGGCGGCCATCGGCTCACCCTGGGAGCCGGTGCAGATCAGCACCACCTGGTGGTCGGGGAACGTGTCGAGCTTCTTGACGTCGACCAGGACGCCGTCGGGCACCTTGAGGTAGCCGAGCTCGGCCGCGATGCCCATGTTGCGGATCATCGAGCGACCGACCATGGCCACCTTGCGGCCGGCCTTCTCGGCGGCGTTGAGCACCTGCTGGACGCGGTGCACGTGCGAGGAGAAGCAGGCCACGATGATGCGGCGCTCGGCGTCGCGGAAGACCTTGTCGATTGCCGGGGCGATGTCCTTCTCGGGGGTCGTGAACCCCGGGACCTCGGCGTTGGTCGAGTCGGTCATGAACAGGTCGACGCCCTCCTCCCCCAGCCGGGCGAAGGCGCGCAGGTCGGTGAGGCGGTTGTCCAGGGGCAGCTGGTCCATCTTGAAGTCGCCGGTGTGCAGGATCGTGCCCGCCGGGGTGCGGACGAAGACCGCGAGCGCGTCCGGGATCGAGTGGTTGACGGCGACGAACTCGCAGTCGAAGACGCCGAGCTTCTCGCGCATGCCCTCCTTCACGCCGAGCGTGTAAGGAGTGATCCGGTGCTCCTTGAGCTTGGCCTCGATGAGGGCCAGCGTCAGCATCGAGCCGACGATCGGGATGTCCTTCTTCAGCTTGAGGAGGTAGGGCACCGCCCCGATGTGGTCCTCGTGGCCGTGGGTGAGGACGATCGCCTGGACCTGGTCCAGCCGGTCCTCGATGTACTGGAAGTCGGGCAGGATCAGGTCGACGCCCGGGTGGTGGTCCTCGGGGAAGAGCACCCCGCAGTCGATGATGAGCAGCTGCCCGGCGTGCTCGATGACCGCCATGTTGCGGCCGACCTCGCCGAGGCCGCCGAGGGCCACGACGCGCACGCCGTCGGCCGCGAGCTTGGGGGGCAGGTGGAGCTCGGGGTGGGGGTGGCTCACAGCAGACCAGACTCCTTGAGTCCTGTACGGAGGATGTCGAGGTGCTCCGGCGGCGACTCCAGCAGCGGGAGCCGCACCGTCGGGTGCTCGATGATGCCGAGCTCGACGAGCGCGGCCTTGGCCATGATGGCCCCCTGGGACGTGCTCATGATCGCGTCGACCGCAGGGACGAGCCGCCGGTGGATGTCACGGGCGGCGGCCAGGTCGCCCCGGTCCACCGCCTCGATCATCGCGGCGTACTCGCGTCCGGCGACGTGCCCGACGACGCTGACGGTGCCGACGGCCCCGAGGGACAGCCAGGGCAGCGTGGTCGCGTCGTCGCCGGAGAAGTAGAGGAGGTCGGTGGCGGCCATGACCTTGGTGGAGGCCCACGGGTCACCCTTGGCGTCCTTGACGGCGCGGATGCTCGGCACGGTGGCCAGCTCGCGCAGCGTCTCGGTCGTGAACGGGATGGCGGTCCGGCCGGGGATGTCGTAGAGCATCACCGGCAGGTCGGTGACCTCGGCCACAGCGCGGCAGTGCGCCACCACCCCGGCCTGGGTCGGCTTGTTGTAGTACGGCGTGACGAGCAGCAGGCCCGTGGCGCCGGCGTCCGCGGCGCGCCGGGTCATGGCGACGCTGTGCGCGGTGGCGTTGGAGCCGACGCCCGCGACGACCTTGGCCCGGTCGCCGACGGTGTCGGCGACGAGGCGGACCATCTCGATGCTCTCGTCCTCGCTGAGCGTGGCGGACTCGCCGGTCGTGCCGTTGACCACGATGCCGTCGTGGCCGGTGTCGACCAGGTGCTCCGCGAGCCGGCGCGCCCCGTCGAGGTCCAGGCTCCCGTCGGGGTGCATGGGGCTGACCATGGCGGTCAGGAGTCGACCGAACGGCGAGGCTGTACTCATGACCGCAGGCTATCGCCCCGCCGGGTGCGCCCCGGTCCCCGGCGCGTGAGGCGGACGGGAATGACGCCATCCCAGCCCTGCGTGGCCGGATCCTTCCACCCCGTCGCCCACCCCATCCGTCCACCACCCCTCCACCCCGCGGTACGGCGCCGCCACCGTCGGCGGGCGGTGTTAGGTTGCCGTCGTGCAGCAGTACCTGGACCTCCTCGACCACGTCATGACGACCGGCACGGACAAGTCCGACCGGACCGGCACGGGCACGCGTTCGGTCTTCGGCTACCAGATGCGCTTCGACCTCTCCGAGGGCTTCCCGGTGCTCACCACCAAGAAGCTGCACCTCAAGTCGATCATCGGCGAGCTGCTGTGGTTCCTGCGCGGCGACTCCAACGTCCGGTGGCTGCAGGAGCGTGGCATCACGATCTGGGACGAGTGGGCCGACGAGAACGGTGACCTCGGACCGGTCTACGGCTACCAGTGGCGCTCCTGGCCGACGCCCGACGGCGGCCACGTCGACCAGATCGCCAAGGTGATCGAGTCGATCCGCACCAATCCTGACAGCCGCCGCCACATCGTCTCCGCGTGGAACGTCGCCGACGTCGACTCGATGGCGCTGCCCCCCTGCCACACGATGTTCCAGTTCTACGTCGCGAACGGCCGGCTCTCGTGCCAGCTCTACCAGCGCTCGGCCGACATCTTCCTGGGCGTCCCGTTCAACATCGCCTCCTACGCGCTGCTCACGATGATGGTGGCGCAGGTGTGCGACCTCGAGCCGGGCGACTTCGTCCACACCCTCGGTGACGCCCACCTCTACTCCAACCACGTCGAGCAGGCCCGGCTGCAGCTCACCCGGACCCCCCTGCCGCTGCCGCGGATGAGGATCGCACCCGGCAAGCAGATCGACGAGTTCGAGCTCGGCGACTTCGAGCTCGTCGGCTACGAGGCCCACCCGTCGATCAAGGCGCCCATCGCCGTCTGAGGTGTGCGCCCCCACGCATTCTGGCTGGTGGGCGGGGTGCGGTCACGGCCTACGCTGTCGGTCATGACGAACGTGACCCTCATCGCCGCCGTCGGCCGCAACGGCGTCATCGGCGCCGACAACGACATGCCGTGGCACCTTCCCGAGGACTTCGCGTTCTTCAAGCGGACCACCATGGGTCACCCGATGGTGATGGGCCGCAATACGTTCGACTCGATCGGGCGGGTGCTCCCCGGTCGGCGCACGATCGTGGTCACGCGCCAGCAGGACTGGTCGCACCCCGACGTCGAGACCGCACACTCCCTCACCGAGGCGCTGGCGCTCGCCGGTCCCGCGAGCGAGGTCTTCGTGTGCGGCGGCGGCCAGGTCTATGCCGAGGCCATGCCGTGGGCCCAGCGCCTGCTCATCACCGAGGTCGACCAGTCCCCCGAGGGCGACGTGAGGTTCCCCGCGATCGACCCGGCGCAGTGGCAGGAGACCGCCCGCGAGGACCGCGACGGCTTCAGCTGGGTCACCTACGAGCGGGTCTGAGGACCTCTCACAGCTCCTACGTCACTGAGCTCACAACGCGCTCAGTGACGTAGCAACCGCCGACGACCATCCCGCACCCACCCGGACCGACCCAGGACCGACCCCGGGCGACCTGCGTGCGCGTACGGGCGCCTCGCGGCCGGGTGCGAGGATGGCAGCCATGAGCTCCACGCACCACGACGCGCACGACCACGGGCACGACCACCCGCACACCCACCCCACCGGGCCCCTCGCCGACGCGAGCGTCCGCATCGCGCGCGAGACCGATGCCCCGGCAGTCGGGTTCGTGCAGGCCGTGGTGTGGCGCGAGGCGTACGACCGCGTGGTCCCGGCCGAGGTGCTCGAGGCCTTCGAGCCCCAGGCCTTCGCGAGCGCCTGGCGCCAGTCGCTGGCCAACCCGCCCCAGGGCGTCTACCGCCTGCTCGCGGCGTGCGCAGGCGACCAGGTGGTCGGCTTCGCCTCCATCGGGCCCAGCCAGGACCCCGACGCCGACCCGGCGACCGGCGAGGTCTCGGCGCTCGCCGTGTACCCCCAGGCGCGCCGGTCGGGTCACGGTTCACGGCTGGTCAACGCGGCGGTGGACACGCTGCGCGGGGCGGGTGCCGAGACGCTGCACGCGTGGGTGCTGGCCACGGACGAGCAGACCCGCGCGTTCCTCGTGGCGTCCGGCCTGCACCCCGACGGCGCCTTCCGCGACCGCGTCGTCTCCCCCGCTGGCGACACCGCCCGCGAGGTGCGCCTGGTCGCCGACATCCGTCCCGACGGGACGCCTGAGCCGTCGCCCGACGGGTCGCCCGACGCCCCGTGACCGAGGAACAGTGACCGTCGCGCTCGCCCCCGCACGTCGACGTGCCGTGCTGCGCCAGTCGCTGTCCGTCGCTGTGGCGACCGGGGCGTACGGTCTGAGCTTCGGCGCCCTGTCCATCGCCGCTGGACTCGACCTCCTGCAGACCCAGGCGTTGTCGCTGCTGCTCTTCAGCGGAGGCTCGCAGTTCGCGTTCGTCGGGGTCCTGGCAGCCGGGCCGGCAGGAGCCCCCGCCGCCATCGCCACCTCCACGCTGCTCGGGGTGCGCAACGGCCTCTACGGGGTGCAGGTCTCCCGGCTGCTGGACGCCCGGGGACCGAGCCGCCTGGCGGCGGCCCAGCTCACCATCGACGAGTCCACGGCGGTCGGGGTTGCCCAGCCCGAGGCGGCCGCGGGACGGCTGGGTTTCTGGGCCACCGGCGTCGGTGTGTTCGTGCTGTGGAACCTCACCACCCTCCTCGGCGCGCTCGCCGGCGACGCCATGGGTGACCCGCGCCGCTACGGTCTCGACGCGGCAGCGGCGGCAGCGTTCTGCGCCCTGCTGTGGCCCCGGCTGCGCTCAGCGGACGCCTTCGCCATCGCCGCTGCGGCCGCGGTCGTGGCGGTCGTCCTCGCGCCGCACGCGCCTGCCGGTGTCCCGGTACTCGTCGCGGCGACCACGGCCCTGGCCGCCGGCGCCTGGCGTCGCGCCCACCACGACCCCGCACCGCCGCACCACTGGGCCGACGAGGGGGCCGACTGATGAGCACGTGGACCGCGGTGCTGCTCGCCTCCGCCCTGGCCTTCGCCCTCAAGTACGCCGGCCACCTCGTGCCCGCGTCGTGGCTCGACGGCGACCGGACCACGCGTATCACCTCGGCGCTGCCGATCGCCCTGCTCGCAGCGCTGGTCGGGGTGCAGACACTGACGTCGTCGTCGGGGGCAGTCGTCGTGGACTCGCGCGCCGCAGCCGTGGGCGTGGCCGTCGTCGCCCTGGTGCTGCGGGCACCGTTCATCGTCGTGGTCGTGCTCGCCGCCGCGGTCGCCGCCGGGCTGAGGCTGCTCGGCCTCCCCTGACGGCTTCGGCAGGTGGCGAACCCCTCAGCGGGTCAGGCCGTTCGTCAGGGCCACTCGAGCGCGTCCTCGACGAACCGGTCGCCCGTCTGGATGCCTACGACGCAGAAGACCACGCCGCCCGGGTCCTGCATGATGACGTAGCCCTCCCGCTCCTGCACCACCGTCGCCCCCAGGCCTCTCAGGCGGTGCACCTCGGCCGCCACGTTGTCCGACTCGATGTCGAGGTGGATGCGTGGGCCGCCGGACTCGAGCCGCTGCACCTCGAGGTTGAGCGTGCCCACCTCGCCGACCGAGGCATACGGGCCGTCCTGCCGCGGGCGGGTCCCCTGCACACCGGCCCAGAACGCCAGGCTCTCGTCGTAGTGCTCGCCGTCGTGGTCGATGAGGACGATGCCGATGCGTGAACGGTGCATGGGCCCACCGTATGCCGCGGCGCCCCGTTGAGCGCCTCGTCTGCTCAGCCCCGTTCGGCGCGCCAGGCCCGGACCGCGGCCCGGTAGTGCGCCTGCTCACCCTTGCGGTCCCGGGCGACACGGCACTCCTCGGCCCGCTCGAGCTCGCGCGCCCAGTCGCCGTGAGCGCCGGAGGCGTTGGCCTGCGCCATCATCCGCGCACCGTCACGGGCCAGCCGCACCAGCGGCAGCATCGCCGCGAGCGCCACCAGGGGCACGAGGATGACGGCGACGCCGAGCAGGACCGGCACCGGGCGACCGTCGGCGATGAGCTCGACCCCGCGCCAGCCGATGGTCGCCGCGTAGAACGCGAGGACGACGAGCGTGACGAGGGCGGTGACCTTCTCGCGCACTCAGTCGTCCAGGCCGAGGACGTGCTCGAGGCCGACCGTGAGGCCGGGGTGGTCGGCGATGGCCCGCACCCCGGCCAGGACGCCCGGCATGAAGCTGCTGCGGTCGAAGCTGTCGTGGCGCAGGGTGAGCATCTCCCCCACCCCGCCGAACAGCACCTCCTGGTGGGCGACGAGCCCGCGCAGGCGGACCGAGTGCACCGGCACCCCGTCGACCCGGGCGCCGCGCGCCCCGTCGGGGTCCTGGGTCGTCGCGTCGGGGACGTCGCCGAGGCCGGCCTCGGCGCGAGCGGCGCCGATCAGCGCCGCGGTCCGCGCGGCGGTGCCCGACGGTGCGTCGACCTTGGCCGGGTGGTGCAGCTCGATGACCTCGACCGACTCGTAGAAGCGCGCCGCCTCCTGGGCGAAACGCATCATCAGGATCGCGCCGATGGCGAAGTTGGGCGCGATGAGGACGCCGACCCCGGGGTGCTCGGCGAGCGTCGCGCGCAGCGACTCGAGCCGGGAGTCGTCCCAGCCGGTCGTGCCGACGACGACGTCGACGCCGCGCTCGACGCAGTGGGCGACGTTCGCCGGCGACGCGTCGGGGACCGAGAACTCGACCACCACGTCGGCCCCGGCGAGGTCGCCGAGGTCGTCCCCCTGGTCGAACCGGCCCACCAGCTCGAGGTCGTCGCCTGCCTCGACGGCACGGCACACCTCACCACCCATGCGGCCCGATGCCCCGATGACTGCCACCTTCGTCGTCGCGCTCACGTCGGCCAGCGTAGCGATGGCGGCCCGACCCCGTGGGGCCGGACCCGCCATCGACGGTCCGCTGCTCCTCGCCACCGGGGCGAGGACCGACCGGCTACTTCACGAAGGCCTTGAGGCCCAGGACCACCGGGTCGTGGTCGGAGGACCGGTACGGACCCGGGTCGTGGAAGTCGGTCGAGTGGTAGTTGTAGCGGCTGTACTCCAGCGCCACCGACTCACCCGAGTTGATGTTCCAGTGGTCGGCACCGGTCGACATCTTGAGGCCGGCCTCGTTGACGAGGATGTGGTCCAGCGAGCCCGACGTCCCGGAGAACGAGTAGGAGTACTGTCCCGGGTCGAAGGTGGAGCCCACGTCGGTGTACCCCGCCTTGTAGAGGACGTCCAGCGGGTCCTCCATCGTGTAGGAGTTGTAGTCACCCGCCATGACGACGGCCTTGGCGCCGTACTCCGCCGCGACACCGGGCACCCAGTCACGCAGCGCCTGCGCCTGCAGGATGCGGCTGGTCACCGAGGAGCCCTGGCCGTCACCGGAGTCGGCGTCCCCGGGGAAGGGGCCGGCCGAGCCCTTGGACTTGAAGTGGTTGACGACGAACAGGAACTTGTCGCCCTTGCCGTACTTCGACTTGAAGGTCTGCGCGATCGGCTCACGGGCGTTGACGAACGCCTGGCCCGTGCCGCTCTGGTCGCCGAGCGCGCGCGAACGGTCGACGCGCATCACGGTGGCCGGCTTGTAGATCATCGCCGTGGTGATGAAGTCCTGCTGCGAGACCGGGGGGAGGTCCGTCGACGACGGCACGAACGCCCAGGTACCGGCGCCCGCCTTGGCGTTGAGCGCTGCCACGAGGCGGGACAGCGTCTCGTCACGAGAGTGCCCGAACTGCGCCGAGTTCTCGACCTCCATGAGTCCGACGACGTCGGCGTCGAGCGCGTTGATCGCCGACACCTCCTTCTCGGTCTGGCGGGCGAGGTCGCCCGCGTCCCAGGCGCCGCGACGGTCGCAGCCGTCACGGACGGTGTCGCCGCTGCTGTCGCGGTCGTAGTAGGCGAGGCAGGACGGGTCGGCGTCGCCGAGGTCGGTGAAGTAGTTGAGCACGTTGAACGAGGCGACCTTGAGGTCCGGGGTCCCGAGCTGGCTCAGGTCCTTCTCGTCGGGCGCCGCGGTGCGCGTGTTGGTGAACGTCACCGGGGAGGCTGCGTTGTCCGGGCCGACGACCTGGGCCCTCGGCTGGAAGCGCCACAGGTTGAAGCGGTAGTCCACGACCACGGGGGCCGTGAAGGTCGCAGGGGCGCCGACGCGGACGGGCTTGGTCGTGGAGACGTAGGCCGGGGTGGTGTCCGCGTTGAGCAGGCACGGCACCGGGCGGAGCTTGCACGTCGAGGTGCTGTAGCTGCTCGCGGTGAAGTTGGTCGAGGCTCCGTCGTCGAGGGTGACCAGGCGCTTGGCGTTGTCGGCCACCACGGCTGCGGACTCGGCGCTGCCGGGCTTGGCGACCTCGGTGTTCTGCAGCAGCGGCGTGGTGCCGACCGCGAGGCCCACCTCGCCGTACTGGTTGGTCCCGAAGGTGTTGGTGACCGTGTAGGCACCGGTCGGCTGGAACAGCATGCCCTCGATGGACTCGCGCCCGGCGTCCGTGGTCGGCCAACCGGTGGTCAGGGCCTGGACGGGGCTGAACTGGGCGCCCGCGTCGACGACGTCACCCGCGGTGGTCGAGATCTCGGTCAGGCCGCCGAACTCGCTGACCTTGCCGGTCACCTTCACGAAGTTGCCGACGACGGCCTCGGGGGACAGCGACCCGGGCTGGAAGACGTAGACGCCGTCCGAGGCGCCGTCGGGGCGCGGCTCGGGGCCGGTGCCCTGGGTCTGGAGGAAGAAGCCGTTGAAGCCGCCGGTCGGGTAGGCCGCGGTGACGACCCCCTCGACGACCACGGTCTCACCGGCGAGCGGCGACGTCGCGCCGGTCCCCTGGACCTCCGCGACAGTCGCCGTGCGCGGCCCGGTCGGGGCCGGGACGCAGGCGTCGCCGCAGGCGACCGGGGTCGCCGCCGCGGTCGCGAAGTCGGCCCTGTTGTCGGCCGTGTTGGTGTGATTGGCGTTTCGCGACACCGACACGGTGTTGCTGGGAGCCACGGTCGGGGCGGACCCGGCGTAGTCGTTGGCCGTGGTGCCGAAGCCGACGAAGTCGACGACCTGCGGGAGGGCCGAGCAGGGGTTCGTGCCCGTCTTGGCCGTGCAGCTGGGGAGCTGCTCGCCGGCGCTGACGAGCGCGACCTTGCCGGCCGTGCCGGACATCGCGATCGAGCCGGTGGCGTCGGCCGGGACGTCAGTGGTGCCACCGCTCCCCGCCGCCTCGCGGACGACGTACGACGCACCCGCGGGGATCGTGCCCGAGACGGCCGTCGTCTGCCAGCTCGTGCCGGTGGCCGAGGTGTACTGCACCGACCAGCCGTCGACCTTCACCGGCGCGGTGCCGGTGTTGACCAGCTCGATGAAGTCGTTCTTGTACGTGGCGCCGGAGTTTCCGCCACCGCCGTACACCTCGTTGACCACGACACTGGCCGTCGGCGACGGCGCGGCCTGCGCACCCGTCGCCACGGAGACCACACCAGCGGTGAGCGCTATCGCGCCCGCCGCCCCCATCAGTTGCTTGCGGCGTTCGCGCACAGCAGTCCTCCACACCCGAGTTGTTCCCGAAGAAAGTCGCGCCGCCCATGGATGCGGGCCCGGCGCCAAGGGTGCAGTCAAACATGGTGGGAAGACCTTGTGGAGGTATGGAAGGCGTCCAGAAGGTAAAGGTCAGGTCAGGTTCTCCAAGGGCTCGTCGGTGTCGGCAAGTTTCGCCCGGTCGACACGGGCACGGGAGCGGATCAGGCCCTTGACGGCGTCGCCCACGTCCCAGACGTTGACGTTCATGCCGGCCGAGACGACCCCGTCGTGCAGCCAGAAGGCCAGGAACTCCCGTCCGGCGAGGTCGCCCCGCACCACGACCTCGTCGTCGGGGCTGCCCAGGCCGTGGTACTCCAGGCCGAGGTCGTACTGGTCGCTGAAGAAGAACGGCAGCTGCGGCTCCGGCGTGGGCTGGTCGAGCATCGCCGCGGCGACCAGCGGCGGCTGGTCGAGCGCGTTGGCCCAGTGCTCGACGCGGACGCGGCGCCCGAGGAAGGGGTGCTCGACGTTGGCCACGTCGCCGGCCACGAAGACGTCGGGGTCGCTCGTGCGCCCCCCGGCGTCGGCGAGCACGCCGTTGTCGACGTCGAGACCGGCCTCCTGTGCCAGCCCCACGTTGGGAACGGCGCCGATGCCGACGACGACCGTGTCGGCCGGCACGGTGGTCCCGTCGCCCAGGCGCACCCCCGTCACTGTGCCCTGCTCCCCCGTGACCTCCTCCACGGTGACCCCTGTGCGCAGGTCGACGCCGTGCTCGCGGTGCAGGTCGGCGAACACCCGAGCCACGGTCGGCCCGAGGACGCGCACGAGCGGCAGGTCGAGGGCCTCGAGCACCGTCACCTCGGCGCCGGCCTCGCGCGAGGCTGCCGCGACCTCGAGACCGATCCACCCGCCGCCGACCAGCACGAGCCGGCGACCGGGGCCCATCGCGGCACGGAGCCGGTCGCTGTCCTCGATGGTGCGCAGGCTGAGTACCCCGTCGAGGTCGGCGCCCGGCAGCGTGAGGCGTCGCGGCGAGCTGCCCGTGGCGAGCAGCAGCCGGTCCCAGTGGAGCCGTTCGCCGCTCTCGGTCACGACCTCGTGCGCGTCACGGTCCAAGGCGGTGACCACGGTGCCGGTGCGCACGTCGACGTCGTGGTCGGCGTACCACTGCGCGTCGTGGACGAACGCGTCGTCGAGGCCCTCGCCCGTCTTGAGGTAGTCCTTGGACAGCGGCGGTCGCTCGTAGGGCAGGTGGTCCTCCCCCGCGAGCAGGACGAGCCGCCCCTCGAAACCCTTGTCCCGCAACGCCTCCACGGCCTTGGCTCCCGCCAGCCCGCCACCGACCACCACGAACGTCCGCTCATCAGCCATGGCCACAGCCTTCGACGCCCGGGGCCGGAGCGCAACCCCCGGGACTACCGACACCCAGGACGCCGAACGGGCCGGCACACCGTGAGGTGTGCCGGCCCGTTCGGGACGTGCTGTGGATCGGACGTCAGCTGGCGTCCTCGGACGTGGCCGTGGCCGCGCCCTCGGGGGCGTCGCCCTGGTCGGCACGGTCGCCACCACGACGGCGACGGTTGCGGCTGCGGCCGCCCTCGCGACGCTCGCCACGGTCCTCGCCCGAGTCGTGCGAGTCGGTGGAACCGGTGGCCGCGGCCGCGTCGTCGTCCGAGGACTCGGCGGCGGACTCGCCACTCTCACCCTCGGGCAGGACGGCGGCCAGCGACAGCTTGCCGCGCGGGTCGACCTCCTTGAGCTCGACCTGGACCTTCTGGCCGACGGCCAGGACGTCGTCGACGTTGTCGATCCGCTTGCCACCGACGAGCTTGCGCACCTCGGAGATGTGCAGCAGGCCGTCCTTGCCGGGCAGCAGGGAGATGAACGCACCGAACGTCGTGGTCTTGACCACGGTGCCCAGGAAGCGCTCGCCGACCTCCGGCATCTGCGGGTTGGCGATGGCGTTGACCATCGCGCGAGCCGCCTCGGCCGACGGGCCGTCGGTCGCGCCGATGTAGACCGTGCCGTCGTCCTCGATCGAGATCTGGGCGCCGGTCTCGTCCTGGATCTGGTTGATCATCTTGCCCTTCGGCCCGATGACCTCGCCGATCTTGTCGACCGGGACCTGCACCGCGATGACGCGAGGAGCGAAGGGGCTCATCTCGTCCGGGGTGTCGATGGCCTCGTTCATGACGTCGAGGATGTGCAGGCGCGCGTCGCGGGCCTGGGTCAGCGCGCCGGCCAGGACCGACGCGGGGATGCCGTCGAGCTTGGTGTCGAGCTGGATGGCCGTGACGAACTCGCGCGTGCCGGCGACCTTGAAGTCCATGTCACCGAACGCGTCCTCGGCGCCGAGGATGTCGGTCAGCGCGGCGTACTGCGTCTGGCCGTCGACCTCGTCGGACACCAGGCCCATGGCGATGCCGGCGACCGGGGCGCGCAGCGGCACACCGGCGTTGAGCATCGACAGGGTCGAGGCGCACACCGAGCCCATGGACGTCGAGCCGTTGGAGCCGAGGGCCTCGGACACCTGGCGGATCGCGTAGGGGAACTCCTCACGCGTCGGCAGGACAGGCATGAGCGCCCGCTCCGCCAGCGCGCCGTGGCCGATCTCGCGGCGCTTCGGCGAACCCACCCGACCGGTCTCACCGGTGGAGTAGGGCGGGAAGTTGTAGTTGTGCATGTAGCGCTTGCGCGTCACCGGGGAGAGGGTGTCGAGCTGCTGCTCCATGCGGAGCATGTTGAGCGTGGTGACACCCATGATCTGGGTCTCGCCGCGCTCGAACAGCGCCGAACCGTGCACGCGGGGCAGGACCTCGACCTCGGCGCCGAGGGCGCGGATGTCAGCGAGGCCACGGCCGTCGATGCGGACCTTGTCGCGCAGGATGCGCTGGCGGATGAGCTTCTTCTGCACGGAGCGGTAGGCAGCGGAGATCTCCTTCTCGCGGCCCTCGAACTCCTTGCCCTCACCGGCGAGCGACGCCTTGACGGCGTCCTTGATCGCGTCGATGCGCTCCTCGCGCTCCTGCTTGCCGGCGATGGTGAGCGCCTGCGTCAGGTCGGCCGAGGTCGCAGCCTCGACGGCGGCGTACGCGTCGTCCTCGTAGTCGAGGAAGATCGGGAAGTCCTGAACGGGCTTGGCGGACTTGCTCGCCAGGTCGGCCTGGGCCTCACAGAGGACCTTGATGAACTTCTTGGAGGCCTCGAGGCCCTCCGCGACGACCTCTTCGGTCGGGGCTTGCTTGCCCTCGTTCTTGACCAGGTCCCAGGTCTGCTCGGTGGACTCGGCCTCGACCATCATGATCGCGACGTCGTCACCCGCGACGCGGCCGGCGACGACCATGTCGAAGGTCGAGCGCTCGATGTCGCTGAAGTTCGGGAAGGCGACCCACTGGCCGTCGATCAGGGAGACGCGGACGCCACCGATCGGGCCGGAGAAGGGCAGACCCGAGATCTGCGTCGAGGCGCTGGCCGCGTTGATGGCCAGCACGTCGTACTGGTGGTCGGGGTTGAGCGCGAGCACCGTGATGACGACCTGGACCTCGTTGCGCAGGCCCTTGGTGAAGGTCGGGCGCAGCGGGCGGTCGATGAGGCGGCAGGTGAGGATCGCGTCGGTGGAGGGGCGGCCCTCACGACGGAAGAACGAGCCGGGGATCTTGCCCGCGGCGTACATCCGCTCCTCGACGTCGACCGTCAGGGGGAAGAAGTCGAATCCCTCGCGGGGGCTCTTCCCCGCGGTGGTGGTGGAGAGGAGCATCGTGTCCTCGTCCAGGTAGGCGGCGACGGCGCCGCCGGCCTGCTTGGCCAGGCGTCCGGTCTCGAACCGGACCGTGCGGGTGCCGAACTTGCCGTTGTCGATGGTGGCTTCGGCGAACTGGATCTCTGGACCCTCCATTGGGCCCTCCTTCTGTTATCTCTGCATCCACGCGCATCGTCGTTGTGCGCGGGTTTCTTCTGGTGGTGCTGGGTGGTGCGGGTGGCCGGCGTCGTGCCGGCCCCATGCGACAGGGACGGCCCTCGTGGAGGACCGTCCCTGTCGGATGTTCAGCGGCGCAGACCGAGGCGCTTGATCAGCGAGCGGTAACGCTCGACGTCGACGCTCTCGAGGTAGCGCAGGAGCCGGCGGCGCTGGCCGACCAGCAGGAGCAGGCCGCGGCGGCTGTGGTGGTCGTGCTTGTGCTGGCGCGAGTGCTCGGTGAGGTCGAGGATGCGCTGCGTCAGCAGGGCGATCTGGACCTCGGGAGAACCGGTGTCGCCCTCGTGCGTGGCGTAGTCGGACATGATCTTCTGCTTGACGTCGGTGCTCAACGGCATGGGTCGACACTGCTCCTTCATGGAATCGTTGCGCGGTGCCTCAGGGCTGGTTCACCTGGGCGCTCTGGATCCGCGGCCGGTCTACGGCGGTCCCAAGGCTACCAGCGGCCCGCTCCCCCGCCCTAATCGCGGTGCGTGGGCCTCCACCGCTGACGCTGTGACGCCTCACCACTTCTGCCGTGGCGCCACTCATGGCGACTTATCGGGCGGCGTCGCCACCACTTCTGCCGCGCTGCCACACCTTGTGGCGTATCGGGCGGCGCCGCCACCACTTCTGCCGCCTCGGCGCTCCCGGTGGGTCAGTACCCGGGGAAGTGCGCCCGCCACTCGTCGCTGGTGACCCGGGCTGTCGACCCCGCCGCGGCGAGCGCGGCCACCACCCGGTCCAGCGTCGTCGCGGGCTCGCGGTAGACACCCTTCGACAGGACCACGACCAACCGCCACCCGTCGCGGTCCAGGCCCTCGCGCCGCTCGACGTCACGCTCCCACTGCCGCTGCGACTCGGCGTGCTGACGCCCGTCGTACTCGACCGCGACCTTCAGCTCCGGGTAGGACAGGTCGAACCTGCGCAACCAGCGGCCGTCCTCGGCGTACTCGACATGGTTGACCACCGGTTCCGGCAGCCCGGCCAGCACCAGGAGCAGGCGGAGGCGGGTCTCCATCGGTGAGTCCACGCCCGTTCGCACGAGCGCTGCCGCCCGGCGCAGGACCGGCGTCTGGGCCCCGGTGGCGGACGCCGCGGCCGCGACCAGCGCAGCCGGGGTGGTCCGCGCGGCCTTGACCAGGCTGTCGCCCAGCACGACGAGGTCCACCAGACCGAGCTCGGGTCCGAGGTCGACGAACGTGTCCTCGGCGGTGGTCACGGGAACCCCGCGGATCCGGGCGTTGGAGAGTGGTCGCCCTACCCTGGCCTCGATGCCCGCAGCACGGACCCGGCTGCCCCTCGGCAGGACGAGGTGGACGTGGGGGCTCGACGGAACCACACCTCCGAGCAGCTCAGCGGCGGTGTGCCTCGCGACCAGGGCGCCGGCAGGCGCCGTGGTCAGGGCGGCCAGCGCACGGACCCGCGCGTCCAGCCCGACCTCCGGCGCGACGTACACATCGCGGTGCAGCCGCCGGAAGGCCCGAAGCCCCCACGCCGACACCCCCGCAGCCAGCGCATCGCTGCGGCGGAAGGGGACGGTGGGGTCGAACACGGCCATGAGCCCAGCGTGACCGACGCCGCGGGAGGGCGATCCGCGTCATCCACAGCCCCACTGGGTCTGCCGCCTCGACGGCTGTGGCGCCGGCTGTGGTGACTGTCGAGGACTACAGGCCACCACTGGAGGCTCGTTGCCAGTAGTGGTGGGGATCCGGGGCTTTCGGCCACCACTTCTGGCACCGCGACAGCTGTGGTGGCGCTGGCGCGGGCTGCCGTCGGGGGCGTGGGTCAGGCGCGCGCGTAGAGGCGGCGGCGGGCCGGGCGTTCGACGGCCACGTGCAGCAGCCACGCCGCGGCACCGAGGGCCGCCACGATGGCCGCGAGCGCCAGGGCCGCCGACCACCAGGCTCCGTCGCCCCACTCGCGCAGGCCGCGCACGAGCGGCTGGAGCAGGTAGTGCGTCATGTAGAGGCAGTAGGACGCCTCGCCGGCGGCGACCATCCACGAGGTGGAGAGCCACCGCGTCGCCCAGCCCGAGGATGCCGCGAGGGCCGCGACCGAGATACCGAGCACGGGAGCCATCCAGTAGTCGCCGGACGACGCCGCGGGCACCAGCGCGACCGCCACGAGGCCCAGCGGGAGGAGCGGCAGCAGCCGGCGCACCGAGAGCCCGCCCCGCACCCAGGCCAGGCAGAGGAAGGCGCCACCGAGGAACTCGCCCATGATCCGCACGAAGAACAGGTGCTCGAGGTTGCCGTTCGGCAGGGCGAACAGGGCGTAGGTGGTGAGCATCGCGGCATACGCCAGCGCGGCCAGCAGGACGAGCACCCGTGCGCGCCGGACCCGGCCGACGGCCAGGAACAGCAGCGGCGAGAGCAGGTAGGCGAACCACTCGGAGCTGATCGACCAGGCCGGGCCGTTGAAGCTGGGGCGGTCGTTCCACCAGTTGTGCACCATGAAGAGGTTCTGGACGTAGGCCTCGACCGTCCGTCGGTGTCCACCCTCCCCCACGCCGAGCGTGCCGGCGGCGACCGCCATCGCCAGGTCGACGTGCAGGGTGACGACGTGCACGGGCCAGACGCGGGCGAACCGGTTCTGCACGAAGGCACGGGTCGAGGGCCAGGAGAACGAGCGCAGCACGTCGGCGTAGTTGTAGGCCAGCACGAAGCCGCTGAGCGGGAAGAACAGGTCGACGCCGAGGTAGCCGGCGCCCAGCAGACGGTCGAACGGCGCGAGCCAAGGGGCCAGCGCCTCGAGGTCGGTGCGGTAGTGGAACAGCACGACCCACAGGGCAGCCAGGGCGCGCAGCCCGGTCAGCGCCGGGAGCGGAGGCCGTCTGCGGGGACGCGCCGCAGGGGTGGCGGCGCGGTCGGTCGCGGGAGCCCCACCGACAGTCTCGTCGACCGCCTCCGGGGTGGCCGGGCTCAGGACTGCCGTCCCGCGGGCCACTCCTCGGCCAGCAGCGCGTAGACCGCGAGGTCGGTCCACTCCCCCTTGAACCACGACGCCTTGACGAACATGGCCTCCCGCCGCATGCCGAGCCGCTCGCAGACCCGGGACGACGCGGTGTTCTCGGGCTCGAGCTCGGCCCAGACCCGGTGCACGCCGACCTCGCGAAAGGCGGCGTCGGTGATGGCGCGAGCAGCTTCGGTGGCGTAGCCCTGCCCGGCCACGTCTTGCGCGAACACCCACCCGATCTCGGCCTGCCGCCCGTCGGCACCGCCGAGGCCCTCGAGCAGGATCAGCACGTCGCCGATGACGCGGCCGTCGAGCTCGACCGCGAGGGTGAGGTTGGGTGACGTGGGGTCGATCCGGCCGTTGGTGGCCCGTTCGGCGACGAGGTCGGCCACCTGCTCGCGCGTCTTGGGGTCGCCCGGTATGTAGCGGACGACCGACTCCACCGACCGGTAGGCGAAGACGTCGTCCTCGTCGCCGGGGCGGAAGCTGCGCAGGGTCAGCCGCTCGGTCGTGATGGGCAGGCTCACGCGAGGCATGTGGACGGGCGTGCTCAGAGGTTGATCATGTGGCCGGCGATGCCCTCGATGGCCTCCTTGACGGCCTCGGACAGCGTCGGGTGGGCGAACACGTTGCGGGCGACCTCGTCGGCGGTGAGGTCCCACTGCTGCGCCAGCGTCAGCGCGGGAAGGAGCTCGGTGACCTCCGGGCCGATCAGGTGCGCGCCCAGGAGCTCGTTGTGCTTGGCGTCGGCGACGATCTTGACGAAGCCCACGCCCTCGGCCATGCCGCGTGCCTTGCCGTTGGCCGAGAAGGGGAACGACGCGGTCTTGACGTCGTAGCCGCGCTCCTTCGCCTGCTCCTCGGAGTACCCGAACGAGGCGATCTGCGGCTGGCAGAACGTCGCACGCGGGATCATGTCAAAGTTGATCTCCATGGTCTCGGCGCCGGCCATCGTCTCGGCTGCGACCACGCCCATGGCCTCGGCGGTGTGCGCCAGCATGAGCTTGCCGGTGACGTCGCCGATGGCGTAGACGTTCTCGACGTTCGTGCGGCCGCGCTCGTCGACGGCGATGGCGCCACGGTCGGTGGTCTTGACGCCCGTGCTCTCGAGTCCGTAGCCCTCGATCCTCGGGGCGAACCCGATGGCCTGCAGCACCTTGTCGGTCTCGAGGACGGTGGACTCTCCGCCGGCTGCCGGCGACACGGTCACCTTGACCTTCTCGCCGCTGTCGTCGATCGACTCGACCTTCGTCGAGAGCATGACCTTGACGCCGAGCTTCTTGTACTGCTTCAGCAGCTCCTTGGACACGTCGGCGTCCTCGGTCGGCACCATGCGGTCGAGGAACTCCACGATGGTCACGTCGACCCCGAAGTTCTTCATGACGTAGGCGAACTCGACGCCGATGGCGCCAGAGCCCGCGATGACGACCGACTCCGGGAGCTGGTCGGTGAGGATCTGCTCCTCGTAGGTGACCACGCGGTCGGACAGCGACGTCCCGGGGATGAGCCGGGTCGTGGCGCCGGTCGCGATGATGAGCCTGTCGAAGGTGACCGAGCGCTTCTCACCGGAGTTGAGCGCGACGTCCATCGACGTCGGGCCGGTGAGTGTGCCCCAGCCGTCGATCTCCTCGATCTTGTTCTTCTTCATGAGGAAGTGGACGCCCTTGGCGCTGGCCTCGGCGACCTTGCGGCTGCGCGAGTGGGTGACCCCGAAGTCCATCGTCGCGTCGCCGGAGATGCCAAAGGTGGCCTTCTCCTGCGTGATGATGTGGGCGATCTCGGCGTTGCGCAGCAGCGCCTTCGAGGGGATGCAGCCGACGTTGAGACACACACCGCCCCAGTACTTGGACTCGACCACCGCGGCCTTGAGACCGAGCTGCGAGGCGCGGATCGCCGCGACGTACCCACCAGGACCAGCACCGAGAACCACGAGATCGAAGTCAGCCATGGGTGGCAGCCTACTGAGTGCTGCGGCACGCTCCCACCTCGGCCGGGACGAGCAGCGCCCGTCCTACGGCGAGGACAGCGTCCGGAGCACGTCGTGGATCTCCCGTGCCGCGGGTGCTGCGGTCGTGGCGCCGGTCCCGCCCTGGGCGACGACGACCGCGACGGCGTAGCGGGGGTGGTCCGCCGGCGCGTAGGAGACGAACCACGAGGTGTCCTGCTTGCCGAACACCTCGCCCGTGCCGGTCTTGCCCGCCACCGGCCACTGCCGCAACGGGAACCCGCGGAAGGCCTCCTTGGCAGTGCCCTCCTCGACGACTCCCCGCAGGGCGTCGTGCAGGAACGTCATCGTGCCGGGAGGCAGCTGCACCTGGCTGCTGGACGGCGTGGGCAGGGGTTCGAGCGGTCCGCCCGGCGCCTCGAACCCGGCGGCGACCCGCGGCGTGACCAGCGTCCCGCCGTTGGCGATCGCGGCATACACGCGGGCCATCTGCAGCGGCGTGACGGTCGTGTCGCCCTGGCCGATGGCGAAGTTGGCGGCGTCGCCCGCCCGGAACTGGAACCCCGTCGCGCAGTTCTCCACCGCGAGCTGCTTCAGGTATGCCGCGCGGCTCGGGTCCTTCGACGCCACCTCCGGGTAGCCGGACCGGGCGCGGGCGCAGGTGTCCGCCCTCGTCGCCTCCCACGTCCGCAGCTTCCACGCCCGGTCGGGGATGCGGCCTGCCTGCTCGTCGGGCAGGTCCACCCCGGTGCGGGACCCGAGCCCGAAGGCGGTTGCCTCGCCGACGAACGGGTCGGCCGCGTCGGTCCTCGCCGACAGCCCGCCCTGGGCGAGCCACGAGCGGTAGGCGAAGTCGTAGAAGATCGTGTCGCAGGAGACCACGATCCCCTTGCGCAGGCTGATCCGGCCGTAGGCGCGGGACTCGAAGTTGGCGAACCGTCGCGTCCCGATCGTGTAGCTGGAGCTGCAGTCGTAGGTGCCGCGCAGCGGGTTCCCGGCAGCCACGGCCGCCGGCAGGCTGACGACCTTGAACGTCGACGCCGGCGGGTAGGCCCCCGCCGTGACGCGCGAGACCAGCGGCGTGCCCGCGGCGGGGTCGGTCAGCCCGGCCAGGTCGCGGCTGGAGATGCCGCCCGTCCAGACCCGGGGGTCGTATGCCGGGTAGCTGGCTGCCGCGACCACGGCGCCGGTGCGCACGTCGAGGACGACCGCGGCACCCGAGTCGGCGGCGAGGCCACGGCGGTGCGCGGCGTCCGCGGCGTCCCGCAGCGCCTTCTCCGCCCCCGCCTGGACCCGGGCGTCGAGGTTGGTCACGAGGTCCCGGCCGGGGACGGCGGGGGTGGCAGAGACGACCGAGGTCGCGACGCCGCGCGGGTCCACGGCCACGGTCTCGTGGCCGTGCACCCCGCGCAGCTGCGCGTCGTACTGCTCCTCCAGGCCTGCGCGGCCCACCAGGTCGAGGTCGCCCACCGCGCCGTGGGACCGGGCCACCTCCTCGGCGTCGGAGCGGCCGAGGTAACCCAGGAGGTGCGCTGCGTTGACCGTCGCCACGGCCGGGTAGTCACGCACCGGCTGCGCCGCGACCTCGATCCCCGGGAAGAGGTCGGGACGCTCGAGCAGCCCCAGCGCCAGCTTCGGGTCGGCTCCGGTGACGAGGGGCACGGGAACGTAGGCGGAGCCGCCCCAGCACACCGGAGCAGCCGGGGCGCCCGCGGTCCCACAGAGCTGGGTGCGCCCCCAGAGCTGCTCGACGGGCAGGTGCAGGGCGTCCGCCACGCGGGCCACCAGCGCGCGGCCGCCGTCGGGGGCGTCGGCGAGCACCTTGCGCGCCACCGTGACCACGGTCTCGGTCGCGTTGTCGACGAGTGGGGTGCCGTGGCGGTCGAGGATCCGGCCGCGGACCGCCGGCTCGCTCACGGTGCGGGTGTTCACGGTCGTGGCGGCACGCGCGTAGTCCTCGTGCTCGCCGACCTGGACCTGGCCGAGCCGCCCGAGGAGGGTGCCCATGAGGCTGAGGGCGACCAGCCCGAAGACCCACACCCGGCCGAGGTGCTGGTCCGGCCGGCGGACCGGTCCCACCCCTCCCACGCCGACGGGCCGGGGCCGGACCACGTGGGCACGCCGGTGCCAGGGTCTAGGGCGACCGGTGACCCTCACGCCGTCCGCCCGGAGGAGAGGCGCCGCTCGGCCCTGACGAGCAGCGGCACGACAAGGGCGCACAGGGTGGCGGTCAGCACGAACGAGCCGGCCACACCCGGCAGCGAGACCGGCGCCCCCGTGGCCACCGCGACCGCCACGCGGCACCCGGCGAGCAGGGCGGAGGCGGCTGCGCCGACGGCGGCCACCCACCCCCACGGCACCAGGCCCTCCCGGCGGCCGGCGCCGGCGAGCAGCCCGCACGCGGCATAGGCGAGGGCGCCGGCGCCGAGCACCGCCGCACCGGGCGGCACCAGGTCGACCACCCACCCGGCAGCAAGTCCCAGCAGCAGGCCACCGGTCGTGCCCGAGAGCAGCGCGCCGGCGACGACGACGGGGAGCACGAGGTCGGGCAGCAGGACCGAGGTCCGCGACCCGAGGGTGGCCAGGGCGAGGGCCGCCACGACGACGAGCAGCGCGCGCAGCACGACGGCCGGCGCGCTCATCCTGCGGTCCCCGCCCCGGCCCCGGCCCCTGCGACGCCGGTCGCGGTTCCGGTCGCGGGTGCACGCGGCGTGGTGCGGGCCGTCCCGACGAGGACCCCGACGACGTCGAGGGCGGCGAGGTCGGCTGCAGGGGTCACCGAGGCACCCGGGACGAGCTGGGCCGGGTCGGTGTCGACGTCGGCCACGGTGCCCACCCGCAACCCGGGCGGGAACGGTCCGCCGTCGAGGCCGCCCAGGGTGGTGACGGTGTCGCCACGGGTGAGGCGACCGCGCTGCACGGCGCTGAGGTCGAGCTGTCCGGCCGGGCGTCGGCGGCTGCCCTGCGCGCCGCTGCCAACGGACCCCAGGACGCCGGACGGTGCCACCCGGACGGCGACGGTCAGGTCGGCCGCGCCGAGGAGCAGCACGTCGGCGGTCCACGGCGACACCGACACCACGCGTCCCACGAGCCCGTCTGCGCTGACGACGGCCGTGTCTGCCCGGACGCCGTCGCGGGAGCCGGCGTCGATGGTGACCCGCTCGGGCCCTGCGGCGCCGACCCGTCCGACCGCGACGACCCGCGCGGCGACGAACTGCCGACCGCGGGTCTCGGGTGCTGCCACCAGCCGGGCGTACGCCGCGGCCCGGACACCCTGCGCGCGGTCCAGCTCTGCGTCGGTGGCTGCCTCGAGGGCCTCACCGGCCGCCGAGGGGGGCGCCGAGGCGCCGTGGGACAGCAGGCGTTCGAGCGGGCCGAGGACCGTACCCCCCACCGCTCGCACGGCGCCGGGCCCGGGCGCACCGGCCAGGTCGAGCGCACCGGCGAGCGCGGTCAGCAGCACCAGGGCGGTCGCGAGGCGACGGCGTGGACGGGGGTCGGGTCGCAGGGCGGGTCGGGGCATGGGTCAGAAGCGGCGCGAGTCGACCAGGACGCGCTCGAGGGTGGCGAACTCCTCCACGCAGCGCCCGGACCCGCGGACCACGGCCCGCAGGGGGTCGTCGGCGACGCGGACCGGCACGCCGAGCTCGTGGCGCAGTCGCACGTCGAGGCCGGGCAGCAGCGCCCCCCCACCGGTGAGCGTGACGCCACGGTCCAGGACGTCGCCGGCGAGCTCCGGCGGGCACACGTCGAGGGTGGCCCTGACCAGCTCGACGACCTGCAGCAGCGGACCCTCGATGGCCCGGCGCACCTCGCTGCTCGTGATGGTCACGGTCTTGGGGAGCCCGGTGACCAGGTCGCGGCCGCGGACCCGGGTGCTCGTCTCCTCGCGCAGCGGGAACGCCGACCCGGCATGCACCTTGATGTCCTCGGCGCTGCGCTCGCCCAGCAGCAGGGAGTACTCGCTCTTGACGTGGGCGATGATCGCCTCGTCGATCTCGTCACCGCCGACGCGCAGCGACCGCGAGGTGACGATGCCGCCGAGGCTGATGACCGCGACGTCGGTGGTGCCGCCGCCGATGTCGACGACCATGGAGGCGGCGGTGTCGTTGACCGGCAGGTCGGCGCCGATCGCGGCGGCCATGGGCTCCTCGATGACGTAGACCCGGCGGGCCCCCGCGCGCACTGCGGCGTCCTCGAGGGCGCGCCGCTCCACGCCGGTGACCTCGCTGGGTACGCACACGACCATGCGCGGCCGGAACAGCCGCGAGGGCCGCACCTGGTCGACGAAGTAGCGCAGCATCCGCTCGGTGACGTCGGCGTCGCTGATGACGCCGTCCTGCAGGGGCCGGACGGCCCGGACGTGGCCGGGGGTGCGCCCGAGCATCTCCTTCGCACGGGTGCCGGCCGCGAGCAGCGACGACGTCCCGGCCTCCAGGGCGACGACCGACGGCTCGTCGAGGACGACACCGCGGCCGCGCTCGTAGATCAGGGTGTTGGCGGTGCCGAGGTCGATCGCCAGGTCCCTGCCCAGCGACGTCCAGCTCCTCGTCGTGCCCACGGCCGCGATGCTACGCGGGGCGCGGCGCCCCACCCCGCAGCCGCGCCGGTGCGGGTACGGCGTGCCGGTGCGGGTACGGCGCGCAGCCGCGTCAGGCGACGAGCTGCGCGGTCTCGACCGGGCGAGGGGCCGCAGCGGGGGTCTTGAGCACCGCGCGCAGCCGCCAGGCCGCGAACACCGCGAGCAGGCTGATGGCCACGTGCACGCCGATGAACAGGCTGCCCAGGCCCGCGCCCAGGATCACGCCGGCGACCAGCGGTCCCACGGCGGAGAACCCGGTCTGCAGCGCGGTGAACATGCCCAGCGTCGTGCCGACGAGGCCGGACGGGGCCAGGCTGGCGGTGAGCGGGTTGAGCACCGGCGCATACATCGTCTCGCCCACGGCGAAGATGCCGAAGGTCGTCACGAACAGCACGGCGGCCAGCTCGGGAGCCATCGAGGCCGCTGCCAGCACCAGCCACGACAGGGTCCAGATGGCGCCGACGCCCATGAGCAGCGCGGCGCCGCTGCGGCGGGCGGTGAGGCGCACGACGAGCATCTGCAGGGCGATGATCACGACGCAGTTGACGGCCGCAGCCAGTCCGATCGTGGTCTCCTCGACGTGCAGCACGGTCAGGGCGTAGGCCGGCAGCCCGGACTCGAACTGGGCGTAGAAACCCAGCGCGAGGGTCACGGTGACCAGCGCCGTCCAGCGCAGGGCCGGGATCGACCAGACCGCACGCAGGGCAGCGCGCGGGCCGACGGAGCCGGTGCCGTCCGGCACCAGCGTGGGGTCGTCGTGCGTGCCCGGCTGACGGCCCCAGCGCGGCAATCCCGCCAGCACGAGCAGGGCGCCGGACAGCAGGAACCCACCCGCGGCGGTGACGAAGGCCGGCCACATGCCGTCGTGGCTGTCGAGGTCGACGACGTACCCGGCGGCGAAGGCGCCCACGGCCATGCCCAGGGCCTGGCCCGTGAACTGCCAGGCGAACACGCGGCGGCGGTCCTTGCCGCCGACCCAGCGCAGGACGAGCACCGACTGGGCCGGACCGGCAGCGGTGATGCCGAGCCCGAAGACGAACATGCCCGTGAGGAACGCGGTCGGGCCGTCCGCCCAGACCAGCGAGACCGCACCGGCGGCGGCCACGACCTTGGAGGCGACGGCGACGAGCACCGGCGAGAGGCGGTCGGCGAGGCGCCCGCCGATGGGGGCGGCCACCAGGGCGCCCACCGAGAACAGGCTCGACGCCGCGGCGGCGACGAGGGAGCCCCAGCCGCGCGTGCTCGCGGCATACGCGTACTGGTAGGGCAGGACGGTGCCCCAGCCGAGCATGGCCACGGCGGAGGCGAGGATCAACAGACGGGTGCGCATTGCTTCTTCAACAGTTCTTCGAGTTCGAATATTTCGATTTCGAAATATTAGCATGCGAGGATGCCGCCATGGCAGCGAGGAAGCGGCAGGCCCGCACGGTCCGGGAGCAGTACCAGGACGCGGTGGCCAGCTATGTGGCCGCAGGCGGCGACGAGTCGGTGCAGCGCGTCATCACGGCGGTCAACTCACTGAGCCACAAGCTCGACCAGTGGTACACGCGCCAGCTGGCCGACCTCGACCTCTCCCACGGCGAGTGGTCGGTCATCGCCTTCCTCGCGACGTCCGAGGGCGCCCCGGTCACCCCGACGCAGCTCGCGGACGCCGGCAACGTGGCGGCCTCGTCGATGACGCACCGGCTGGACAAGATGACCGAGCGCGGGCTGGTCCGACGCTCCCCCGACCCGGCCAACCGCACCCGGGTCCTGGTCGAGCTGACGAGGCAGGGCTGGGAGCTGTTCGAGGCTGCGGTGCGCGAGGCCAACGTCGTCGAGTCGGACGTGCTCGCCGGCCTCAAGCGCGAGGAGCGCGACCAGCTGGCCGCGCTCCTCGAGGTGGTGATCAGCGGCCTCGACGACGTCGAGACCGGGTAGGGCTTGTCGAGGGGGTCAGCCCCTCGAGGGGGTCAGAGGTTCGGGAACCAGATCGCGATCTCGCGGGCGGCCGACTCCGGGGAGTCCGAGCCGTGCACGATGTTCTCCTGCACCTTCTTGCCCCAGTCGCGGCCGAGGTCGCCGCGGATGGTGCCGGGCAGCGCGGCCGTCGGGTCGGTGGCCCCGGCCAGGGCGCGGAAGCCCTCGATGCAGCGGTGGCCCTCGATGACGACTGCCGTCACCTGGCCGCTGGACATGAAGTCGACGAGGGGCTCGTAGAACGGCTTGCCCTCGTGCTCGGCGTAGTGCTCGGCCAGCTGCTCGCGGGTGGGGGTGGTCACCGCGAGCGCGGCCAGCGTGTAGCCCTTGGCCTCGATGCGCCGGAGGACCTCACCGGAGAGGCCGCGGGCGAAACCGTCGGGCTTGACCAGGACCAGGGAACGTTCGATCTGCGTCGTCACGCGCGTCAGCCTACCCAGCCTCCGCAGGCACTACCGTCGCGGTGTGCGAGGCCGGAGCAGGGGGCGCGAGGACGGGGTGCCGTATGCCGCCTGGCTGGGCCAGCCGGGCTACCTCGCCGCCGAGGTGCTGCTCGCCCTGCTCGCCGGTGTCCACTACTCCCTGGCCGACGACACGATCAGCGCCCTGGGCACCGGTTGCGACTCCCCCACATCGACCGGTTGCTCGTCCGCCCCGTGGGCCATGAACCTCGTGTTCGTCGTCTTCGGCGCACTCCAGGCCGTCGGCGCCGTACCGCTGCTGCGCCAGGACGCCGCAAGGGCGAGGGTGGTCGGCTGGCTCTGGGTGGTCGCAGGCACCTTCTCGGTCGGCGTCGGGCTGGCGCCGGTCGACGCTCACCCGACCCTGCACTCGCTCGTGGCCCTGCCGGTGTTCGTGGCCCAGCCCCTCGCCGTACTGCTGCACGCGCGCTGGCTGACCACCGGGCGAGTCCGGGTCAGCGGTACGGCGCTCGGGGTGGCCGCCGTCGTCGGCGCCGTGGCGTTCGCGGTGCTGCTCGGCGCAGACAGCTGGTCGGGGACCGCCGAACGACTGGCCATCTGGCCGGCGAAGCTGTGGCTTCCCCTTGCCGCGCTCACCCAGCTCCGCAGCCGGCGCCGAACCTTCGGGCTCCCCTAACCCTCGGCCGCAGCGGCCTCACGCTGACGTCGCGCCTGCTCCTGCTCGACCCGGTGGCACACGACCAGCGAACCCACCCACAGCACGAGGAAGACGAACCCGACGACGACCATCGCGGGCACGACGAACCCGGCGGCGAAGGTCGCCACCTGGATGAGCCAGCCCAGCGTCACGCCCCACGGCCGCCGCATGAGCCCGGCGGCGACGAAGCACAGCACGGCGAGGCCGATGCCCACCCACAACCAGGCGGACCCGGTGGCGTCGCCCTGCGCATCCGCGATGCCACGCGCGACCAGGGCGCCGAGGAACACCACGATCCCCTGGCCCGCGAGCACCGTGGCGAGCATGCGCCAGGTGAACTTCCCGAGGCTGCCGTAGAGGACGACTCCCCTCACCGGCGGTTCCGTCCGTTGTCCCGGAACTTCGTCAGCAGCCAGAACGCCAGGGCGACCAGGGCCACCAGCAGGACCAGCTTGGCAAGAGGGGTCATGGGACGAGGGTATTCGGTGCCGGCGGGCGTAGTGTCGGTGCACGGAGCCACTCAGGCTTCCTAGCGCTGGGAGCACAGCCATGGCCGACAAGTCACCCCGACAACACCTGGCCAAGAAGGCGAGCAAGTCCATCAAGGAGAAGCGCGCCGAGAAGCACGCCAAGGCCGACGCCAAGACCCACCAGGGCGAAGTAGGGCAGATCGGCAAGAGGTAGCCGACCGGGGGGCGGGCTCCCCTCGGCGCCTGCCCCGGCCGGCATTGCCTCGGCCGGCAGGCCTCCCCGGTTTCGCTGCGCCTCAGGCGTCGGTGCTGCCGAGCAGCATCCGGACCTCCGCGGCCGTGGTCACCGACCCAGTGGCGACCACGCCGCCGCTCATGCCGCCCTCGTCGGCCAGACCGGCGGCGACGTCGAGCGCGTCGGGGAGGTCCTGGACGACGGTGACCCGGTCGTCGCCGAAGATGTCGCGAGCCAGCTCGCCGAGGTCGTCCGGACGCATAGCCCGCGGTGAGGTGGTGCGGGAGACGACGACGTGGTCGAAGACCGGCTCGAACGCCTCGAGCATCTGCGTGGCGTCCTTGTCCTTGAGGATGGCCACGACGCCGACGACCTTGGCGAAGGTGAACGAGTCCTCCAGCGCCTGGCGCAGGGCCAGGGCACCCGCCGGGTTGTGGGCCGAGTCCACGATGACCGTCGGCGAGCGGCGCACGATCTCCAGCCGCCCCGGGGACGCCGCGCGCGCCAGGCCGGCCCGCACGATGTCGGGGTCGAGCCGCTGCTCCCCGCCGCCGAGGAACGCCTCGACCGCAGTGAGGGCCAGCGTGGCGTTGTGGGCCTGGTGGGCGCCGTGCAGCGGGAGGAACAGGTCCTCGTAGTCGCCGCTGAGACCGCGCACCGAGATCTGCTGGCCGCCCACGGCGACCTCACGGCTGAGCAGCCCGAAGTCGTTGCCCTCGAACGTCATCCGCGCGCCGACCTCCTCGCCGCGCTCGAGCAGCACCTGGGCGACGTCCGGCTCCTGGGTGCCGATGACGGCGACCGCCTCGGACTTGATGATCCCCGACTTCTCGGTGGCGATGGCCACGACGTCGTTGCCGAGGAAGTGCTGGTGGTCGAGCGAGATCGGCGTCACCACGGCGACCGAGCCGTCCGCGACGTTGGTCGCGTCCCAGCTCCCACCGAGGCCCACCTCGACGACGGCGACGTCGACGGGGGCGTCGGCGAACGCGGCATACGCGACGGCCACGAGCACCTCGAAGTAGGTCATGCGCGGGCCGCCCTCGGCGACCGAGCGGGCGTCGACCATCTCGATGAACGGCAGCACCTCCTCGTAGGCGGCGATGAACCTCTCGGCGCTGATCGGCTCCCCCGCCAGGGCGATCCGCTCCCGGACGCTGTGCAGGTGCGGCGAGGTGAAGCGCCCGGTCCGCAGGCCCATCTCGGTGAGCAGGGTGTCGATGATGCGGGTCGTCGAGGTCTTGCCGTTGGTCCCCGTGAGGTGGATGACGGGGTAGGTGCGCTGGGGGTCCCCGAGCAGCTCCATCACGGCGGCGATCCGGTCGAGGCTCGGCTGCAGGTCGTGCTCGGGGGCGCGGGCGAGGATCGCCTCCTCGACCTCGCGCATGCCCTTGACGAGCTCGAGCTTGCGGGCGGCCTCGCGCTGGGCGGCATCAGGGGCAGGCATGTCCCCCATCATCCCCGCGTCGACCACCCGTTGACATGTGACCAAATAGTCACCTAATCTCGGCCCATGCAGGACGACCTGGTGTTCAAGGCCCTGGCCGACCCCACCCGGCGCCTGCTGCTCGACACCCTCCGCGAACGGGGCGGGCGCACCCTCGGTGAGCTCGAGGAGGTCGTGGTCGAGCACACGCCGATGACGCGGTTCGGCGTGAGCAAGCACCTGCGCCTCCTCGAGGAGGCCAACCTCGTCGTCACCCTGCGCCGCGGCAGGGAGAAGCTCCACCACCTCAACCCCGTCCCCATCCAGCAGGTCCACGACCGCTGGATCGACAAGTACACCGAGCGCCGGCTCACGGCGCTGACCACCCTGAAGAGCCAGCTCGAGGAGAAGCCATGACCGACCAGAGCACCACCACCACCGCCACCGCGACACCGGCCGCTACACCTGGGGCCGAGGGCACCACGCAGGTGTTTCGCATCTACATCCACGCCAAGCCGGAGCGCGTCTGGGAGGCGATCACGTCACCGGAGTTCTCCCGGCAGTACGGGTACGGCGGCGACGTGGAGTTCGACCTCACCCCGGGCGGCACGTTCCGCCACACCGCCTCCGACGACATGAAGCGCGTGGGCATGCCCGACGTCGTGGTCACCGGGCGCGTCCTCGAGTGCGACCCGCCGCGCAGGTTGGTCCAGACCTGGAACCCGGTCTGGAACGACGAGCCCGAGACGACCCTCACCTACGAGATCGAGCCGGCGTTCGACGGCACCACCCGGCTCACGCTGGTGCACGAGCTCACGGGCGCACCGTCGACCGCGCTCGAGGTCTCCGGCAACAGCGCTGCCGACCAGCACGGGGCAGGCGGCTGGCCGTGGGTCCTGTCCGGCCTCAAGTCCGCCCTCGAGCGCGCCTGAGCCGGCCGCCCAGCCCGCGACCTCCGGCCGGTCGTCGGTCTTTGAGCGGTTGACCCGGTGGGGGCTGGGCCAACCGCTCAAAGACTCACGGCGAACCCGGTCTCGCGCCGGGCCGTACCGCGTGGCTTCAGGCGAGCTTCATCACCTTGATCCGCACGGGCTCGCCGTCGCCGACCGTCGCCTGCGCGACGTCGGCCCGCTCGGGCAGCGCCTCCAGCTGCGGGGCGCTGCCGAACTGCGTGGCCAGCGTCTCCTCCACGATGAGCGCCTGGTGGGCGACCGTGGCCTCCCACACCGCCTGGCTACCGGTGACGGTGAGCGAGATGCGGTCGGTGACCTCGAACCCGGCGTCGCGCCGGGCCTGCTGGACGGCGCGGACGACATCACGGGCCAGGCCCTCCTGGGCCAGCTCGGGCGTCACCTCGGTGTCGAGCACGACGAACCCGCCGCCGGGCAGCATCGCCGTGGCCTGCGAGCCACCCCGGGCACCCGAGTCCACCACGGTCTCGAGGGTGTACTCGCCCTCGACCAGGTCGAGGCCGCCGGCCGTGACCGTGCCGTCCTCGGCCACCGACCAGTCGCCGGACTTGCTGCCCTTGATGGCCTGCTGCACGTCACGACCCAGGCGCGGGCCCGCCGCACGGGCGTTGACCGTGAGCCGCTGCGTGATGCCGAAGTCGGACTGGCTCGCCTCGCTGATGTCGCGCAGGGTCACCGTGCGCACGTTGACCTCGTCGGCCACGATCGCGCCGAAGTCCTTGAGGGACAACGCATCCGGGACGACCACCGTGAGGTCGGCGAGGGGCAGGCGCGTCCGCAGGCCACCGGCCTTGCGCAGCGACGACGCGACGGAGCAGACCTCGCGGGCCCGGTCCATGCCGGCGACGAGCGCCTCGTCGTGCGGCAGGTCCGAGGCGTCCGGCCAGTCGGTGAGGTGCACCGAGCGTCCACCGGTGAGGCCGCGCCAGATCTCCTCGGTGGTCAGCGGCAGCAGCGGCGCGGCGACGCGGCACACGACCTCCAGCGCGGTGTAGAGGGTGTCGAACGCCTGCTCGGCGCCCGCTCCCCCGCCGGTCCCCGTCTGCGCGCCGGCACCGGTGTCCCAGAACCGCTCGCGCGACCGCCGGACGTACCAGTTGGTGACGACGTCGAGGAAGCCGCGCGTGGTCTCGCAGGCGTTGGCGACCTCGTAGCCGTCGAGCTGGCCCTGCATCGTCTGCACGTACTGGCCGAGCTTGGCCAGCAGGTAGCGGTCGAGCGGGTCCGTCGAGGCGGTGGACCACTTCGCCTCATAGCCCTGCCTGCCGTCCGGGCCACGGAAGGCGTTGGCGTACAACGAGAAGAAGTACCAGGTGTTCCACAGCGGGATGAGCACCTGGCGCACCCCGTCGCGGATCCCCTGCTCGGTGACGACGAGGTTGCCGCCGCGCAGGATGGGGCTGCTCATGAGGAACCAGCGCATCGCGTCGGCCCCGTCGCGGTCGAAGACCTCGCGCACGTCGGGGTAGTTGCGCAGCGACTTGCTCATCTTCTGGCCGTCCGAGCCCAGGACGATGCCGTGGCTCACGCAGGACGAGAACGCCGGCCGGTCGAACAGCGCGGTCGCGAGGATGTGCAGCGTGTAGAACCAGCCACGGGTCTGGCCGATGTACTCGACGATGAAGTCGCCCGGGAAGTGGTGCTCGAACCAGTCGGCGTTCTCGAACGGGTAGTGCACCTGCGCGAACGACATCGAGCCGGAGTCGAACCACACGTCCAGGACGTCCTCGACACGGCGCATCGTCGACTGCCCGGTGGGGTCGTCAGGGTTGGGCCGGGTCAGCTCGTCGATGAAGGGGCGGTGCAGGTCCTTCACCTCGACCCCGAAGTCGCGCTCGAGCTCCTCGAACGACCCGTACACGTCGACGCGCGGGTACTCCGGGTTGTCGGACTTCCAGACCGGGATCGGGCTGCCCCAGAAGCGGTTTCGCGAGATCGACCAGTCGCGGGCGTTCTCCAGCCACTTGCCGAACTGGCCGTGCTTGACGTGCTCCGGCACCCAGGTGATCTGCTCGTTGAGCTCGAGCATGCGCGCCTTGATCTTGGTGACCTCGACGAACCAGCTCGAGACCGCCATGTAGATCAGCGGCTGCCGGCAGCGCCAGCAGTGCGGGTAGGAGTGGTCGTAGGTCTCGCGGCGCAGCAGCACCGTGCCCTCGGTGACCGCGCCCGTCTCGCCCTCGCCGCGGGTGCGGTTCTTGAGGTGCTCGATGACCATCGGGTTGGCGTCGAAGACCTGCACGCCCTCGTAGTCGGTGACGGGGTAGGTGAAGCAGCCGTCGGGGCCCACCGGGATGACGGGCTCGATACCGGCCGCGTCGGTGACGATCTTGTCCTCCTCACCGAAGGCGCCGGCGGTGTGGACCAGGCCGGTGCCGTCCTCGGTGGTGACGAACTCGGCCGGGAACACCCGGTGCGCCTTGGCGTGCCCGAGGTAGTAGTCGAACGGCGGCGTGAACGAGCGCCCGACGAGGTCGCTCCCCTTGAGCCGCTCGACGACCCGCGACTCCGGGTCCTTCTCGTCGGGGCCGAACAGGTCCTTGGCGTACGCCGCGAGCCTGGCCTCGCCGATGACGTAGCGCTGCGTCGTGCCGGTGACGTCGGACTCCACGACCACGTAGTCGATGTCGGGGCCGACCATGATCCCGAGGTTGGCCGGCAGGGTCCACGGCGTGGTCGTCCACACCAGCGCCAGCTCGCCGGTCTCCAGGCGCAGGCCGACGGTGACCGCCGGGTCCTGGCGGTTCTGGTAGACGTCGTCGTCCATGCGCAGCTCGTGGTTGGACAGCGGCGTCTGGTCGTTCCAGCAGTAGGGCAGCACGCGGAAGCCCTCGTAGACCAGGCCCTTGTCGTGCAGCTGCTTGAACGCCCAGATGACCGACTCCATGTAGTCGGGCTCGAGCGTCTTGTAGTCGTGGTCGAAGTCGACCCAGCGCGCCTGGCGGGTGACGTAGTCGCGCCAGTCGTCGGTGTACTTGAGCACCGAGCTGCGGCAGGCGGCGTTGAACTTCTCGATGCCCAGCTCGAGGATCTCGTCCTTGGTCTTGATGCCGAGCTGGCTCATCGCCTCGAGCTCGGCGGGCAGGCCGTGGGTGTCCCACCCGAACCGGCGCTCGACACGGCGCCCGCGCATGGTCTGGTAGCGCGGGATGAGGTCCTTGACGTAGCCGGTCAGCAGGTGGCCGTAGTGCGGCAGGCCGTTGGCGAACGGCGGCCCGTCGTAGAAGACGAACTCGTTGTCACCGTCCTCGCCGGCCGGGCGGTTCTCCACCGACGCGATGAAGGTGCCGTCCTCGTCCCAGTACCTGAGGATGCGCTCCTCGATCTCGGGGAACCTCGGGGAGGCGGCGACACCCTGGGCAGGGGTCGCGGCATCGGTGCCTGCGGTGGCGCTGGAGACCTTGGGGTAGGCCATGGTGTCGGCGGTCCTCACGTCGTGTCGTGCTGCTTCGCACGAGGACGACGGCGCCGGGCTCTCCCGGCGACACCGCGGTGCCACCTCGCTTGCCGCCGTCCGCGTGCCGGGGCACACGGCGTACGACCGCTCTTGCCGAAGGCGATGACGGGCCCACCCGTCCGGGTCTAGTGAGGACCGCCGCGAGGCGGTGGTCCCGTTCTTCCGGAGGCTCACCGGTGATGACCGGGTCGATGCCTGTCGCCACAGTCTAGCGGGCTGTGACGGACGACTCGTCCGGGTTTCCGGGCGGCCTGCGCCGCAGGTGTACAGTCGGCAGCGTCGCCCTCGGGTGACACCACGACGTGCCCCAGGGGAAGCCGGTCCGAATCCGGCGCTGACCCGCAACCGTGAGCCACCTTCGAGGTGGGAGCCGGAATGCCTGGGACGCGGAGCGGCTCCATTTCCGTCGAGGTACGCGGGGCGGAGCCCGGACACCGATGGGTCCGAGGCCGCCCCCTGTTGTCGCGCGAGCGACAGCGGGGGTTTTGTCTTTCCCCACCGGGTGCCGGTGCCACCGTCGCGACACCGCTCGCTCACCAAGAGGCACCATGCACCCGTCAGCCCGCAGCGCCCGTCCGGCCGCTGTCCTCGCCCTGGCCCTGGCAGCGGCCCTCGTCGCGCCAGGCGCGGCGACCGCCGCCACGACCGAACCCACCCCCGCAACCACCACCGGACCGGCCACGACCACGTCGCCGAGCTCGACCACCACCGCCGACCCGACGAGCACGACGTCGACCGGCGGCACCACCACCACCACCGGCGCGCCGACGACCACGGCTCCGACCGGCCCTGCGCCGACGACCACCGGCACCGCGAGCGGCTCGACCACCGGCTCGTCCAGCACGAGCACGTCGGCCAGCACCACCACCAGCACGGCGACGTCCCCGGCCGCGAGCACCGCCACGTCGGCGGCGGCCCGGGCGGCCTCCACCGCCACCGTCCCCTTCGACACCAGCAACGCCGCGAGCCAGGCTCGCCTGTCCGGCAGCACTGCCGAGCAGGCCGGGTATGCCGCCGGCTTCATGGTGCGCACGCTCGCCGCCCGCGGCGACCACTACAACTACCCCGGCGGCACCTACTTCGACGGTGGCAACACCGTCGACGCCGTCCTCGGCCTGGACGGTGCCAAGGTCGGGAAGGCCGAGGCCGACGCGGCCTTCGCCTACCTCGAGCAGAACGTCGGCGGCTACATCGGCACCGACTACTCCTCCCTGTACGCGGGTCCGACCGGCAAGGTGCTCCTCGCCGTCGTGGCCCACGGCGGCGACCCGCGCGACGTCGGGCCCAAGCACGTCGACCTCCTCGCCCAGCTCCAGTCCTCGCTCGGCGCGGCCGAGCCCGGCCGCTACTCCGACCTCCCGGCGACCGGCTGCGGGTACGACGTCTGCGACTACTCCAACACCACGGGCCAGGCGCTCGACATCATCGGCGTCGGCCGGGCCACCGGGTCCGCGCCGAAGGAGGCGGTCGACTACCTGCTGGCCCAGCAGTGCGCCGACGGTGGCTTCCGCGGCGACCTCGGGGCTGCCGGCGGCTCGTGCACCAGCGACGTCGACGCCACGGCCTTCGCGGTCCAGGCCGCCATCGGCCTGCGCGGGACCGTCGACCCGGCGGTCACCCGCGCCCTGACGTTCCTCGCCGGCAAGCAGGCTGCCAACGGCGGCTTCCTCAACGGTGACGGCCAGTACAACGCCAACACCGCGGGGGTGGCGGCGCAGGCCTTCGCCGCCGGTGGCCGCAACGCCGAGCTCGCGCGCGCCCAGGGGTTCCTGGCCTCCCTTCAGCTGGACTGCACGTTCGCCAGCGACCTGCGCGGCGGCATCGCCTTCACCGCCGCCGACCGCTCGACGCTCGCCTCAAAGCCCGGCGACACCGCGGCCCTCGACCGCGCGCTGCGGGCGACGCCGCAGGCCACCCTGGGGCTCGCCGGCGGCACCCTGCTGTCGGCCGGCTCGGACGGCGCGACCACCGTGGTCCCGGCACCGACCTGCCCGACCTCAGCGACGTCGACGACCTCGACCGCCACGGCGACGACGGGTGCGACGACGGGTGCGCCGACGGGCTCGGCCGCCGGCACGAACGCACCCGCAGCACCCGCCGGGGCGCCTGCCGCCTCGGCGACCCCGGGGGCCCTTGCCTTCACGGGGGCCGACGTGGCGATGACCGCCCTGGCCGGCCTGCTCCTTCTCCTCGTCGGTGCTGCAGCGCTGGTCCTGGCACGGCGCAAGGGCGTGCACGCGTGATCCGCACCCTGGGGCGCCTCGCTGCAGCCGCCGGGCTCGTCCTCGCCGGCGGCCTCACCCTCCCGGGTGGGGCGGCGGACGCGGCCGCCTGCTCGGGGTCAACCGGTGTCACCGTGGTCATCGACTACGGCTCGTCCTCCTCGACCCTCTGCGCCCCCGACTCCTCCAGCGCCATCAGGGCGCTGACCGGGGTCGCGAACGTCACCTACCCGCCGCAGTACCAGGGCACGGTGGTCTGCCAGATCAACTCGGTGCCCGCGCAGACCTGCAACCGCATGCCCCCGTCGAGCGCCTACTGGGCCTTCTTCCACGCCTCGCGCGGCGGCTCGTGGACCTACAGCAGCAGCGGCGTGGCGGAGTACGACCCGCCGTCGGGGTCCGTCGTCGGGTTCGCGTTCGGCTCCGGTGGGGCGCCGAGCACGGCCCCTCCTGCGGCAACGCCCGTCCCGAAGCCGAGCCCGAGGCCGAGCCCCAGCTCCACGCCGAAGCCGTCGTCGAGCACGCCGAGCACCCCGCGGGCCACGTCCCCGCGCGCCACGGGCACCGGCGGGGGTGGGACCGGGGGGTCGCACACCGGCACCGGCGCCCCGACACCCCGCAGCACCTCGGGGGCCACGACCCCGGGCGCCCCCGCCTCCACCGGCAAGGCCGCCACCACCGCCACGAAGGCGAAGCCGGGCGCGTCCACAACGACCACCACGGCGTCCACGGAGACCCCGGGGGGTGGCCAGGCCTCCCCTTCGTCCGACGAGCAGACCGCCCAGGCTGCCCAGGCGGCCGAGGACTCCGGCTCGCCCACGTCCTTGTTCGCGGGGCTCGGCCTCGTCGGCGTCGTCGGTGCCGGCGCGGCATACCTCACCCTCCGCCGCCGCGCCCACGGCTGACGCCGTCCGTCCATGGCCTCCCTCCTGCCCCGCGCCCTGCCACGCCACCTCCACCCGGTGGCGTGGTGGGTGTGGGCAGTGGGGCTGGCGGTGGCCTGCTCGGGCACGACCAACCCGCTGCTGCTGCTCCTCGCGGTGAGCGTGGCGGCACTGGTCGTCGCGGCCCGGCGCGGCTCCTCGCCGTGGGCACGAGCCTTCCGGCTCTACCTCTTCCTCGGGGCCTGGATCGTCGTGCTGCGGGTCGTGCTGCACGTGCTGGTCGGCTACAAGGTCGGCCAGACGCGCCTCTACTCGCTGCCCAGCATCGACCTGCCGGGCATCACCCTGCTCGGCCCGCTCTACCTCGAGGGCCTGCTCGCCGCGGCGGTCGAGGGCCTGCGCCTCGCCTCGCTCATCGCCTGCATCGGGGCGGCCAACGCGCTGGCCAACCCCAAGCGCCTGCTGCGCGCCCTGCCCGGAGCGCTGCACGAGATCGGCACCGCGGTCGTCATCTCGGTCGCTGTGGCGCCGCAGCTGGCCGACAGCGTGCAACGGGTCCGCCGGGCCCGCGTCCTGCGCGGTGAGGGCGGCAAGGGCCTGCGCTCCGTGGGCCGAGTGGCGCTGCCCGTCCTGCAGGACACCCTCGACCGGTCGCTCCTGCTGGCCTCGGCCATGGACTCGCGCGGGTACGGCCGCCGCCCCGAGCAGGCCGCGTCGGCACGGCGCCTCACCGGGGCACTGACCCTGACCGGGCTGCTCGGGGCCGCGGTCGGCACCTACGGGCTGCTCGACGCGACCACACCGCCGCTGGTCGGCCTGCCCGTGCTGGCTGTCGGCCTCCTGCTCTGCGGCGGTGGGCTCACGGTCGGCGGCCGGGCCGTCCGGCGCACCTCCTACCGCCCCGACCCGTGGGCCGGGCCCGAGTGGGTCGTCGCCGGCTCCGGCGTCCTCGCCGCGGCCGCCATGCTGGTCGTCGCGCACCGTGAGCCGTCCGCCGTCGTGCTGCCGCTGGGCCCCCTCGCCCCTCCCGCGCTGCCGCTGCTCGCCGTCGTGGGCCTGCTCGTCGCCGCGCTCCCGGCGTTCGCCGCGCCCACTCCCCCCGTCCGGGGGCAGCGGTGAGCCCGCACGCGGCCGTGGTCTTCGACGGGGTGACCATCCGGTACGCCGACAGCCCGGCTCCCGCCCTGCGCGCGGCGTCGTTCGTGGTCGAGGAGGGCGAGCTCGCCGTGGTCGCCGGGCGCACCGGGGCGGGGAAGTCCACGCTGCTGGGCGCCGTCAACGGCACCGTCCCCCACTTCACGGGGGGCCACCTCTCGGGCCGGGTCACCGTCGCCGGCCTGGACACCCGCACCCACCGTCCCCGTGACCTCGCGGACGTCGTGGGCGTGGTCCGGCAGGACCCGCTGGCCGGCTTCGTCACCGACACCGTCGAGGAGGAGCTGGCCTACACCCTGGAGCAGCTCGCGGTGGACCCGCCGGCGATGCGGCGCCGGGTCGAGGAGGTGCTCGACGTGCTGGGGATCGCCGACCTGCGCGACGCCCCGCTGTCCGACCTCTCCGGGGGCCAGCAGCAGCGCGTGGCCATCGGTTCGGTGCTCACCGCCGGCCCCCGCGTCCTGGTCCTCGACGAGCCCACCTCCGCCCTGGACCCCGCCGGCGCGGAAGAGGTGCTCGCCACGCTCTCGCGCCTGGTTCACGACCTCGGCCTCACCGTCGTGGTGTCCGAGCACCGGCTCGAACGCATCGTCGGCCTCGCCGACCACGTGCTGCTCGTGCACGACGACGGCACGGTGACCAACGGCGACCCCGCGTCGGTGCTGGCCGCCTCGCCCCTCGCGCCTCCGGTCGTCCACCTCGGCCGCCGGGTCGGCTGGGACCCCCTGCCCCTCACCGTCCGTGACGCGCGGCGTGCCGCCCACGACCTGCGCACCACCTTGGAGACCGTGCCCGTGCCGGACGGGGCGCACGCCCGAGCCCCCGCGCAGGACGTCCTGCTCGAAGGCTCGGGCGTCACCGTGCGCCACGGCGACGTGACCGCCGTCGACGGGGTCGACCTCGCGCTGACCGACGGCGAGGTGGTCGCCCTCATGGGACGCAACGGCTCCGGCAAGTCCTCGCTCCTGTGGGCCCTGCACGGCACCGGGACCCGCAGCGGCGGGTCCGTCGAGGTCCGGTCGGGCCGCGCAGGGTCTGGAAGCGCGGGGCCACACCCTGTCACCGTCGCCCCTGTCACCGTCGCCCCTGTCACCGTCGTCCCTGTCACCGTCGACCCGGCCCGGGAGTCCCCGGCCCAGCGCCGCCGCCACGTCGGGCTGGTGCCCCAGAGCGCCGGCGACCTGCTCTACCTGCCCACCGTCGAGGCGGAGTGCCGCCAGGCCGACCAGGAGGCCGGCGCGGCCGAGGGCACGGCACGCAGCCACCTCGACCGCCTGGCCCCGGGCGTGCCCGGCGACCGCCACCCCCGGGACCTGTCCGAGGGCCAGCGCCTCGCGCTCGTGGTCGCCGTCCAGCTCACCGCCGCCCCGGGGGTCCTCCTGCTGGACGAGCCCACCCGTGGCCTGGACTACCCCGCCAAGGACGCCCTGGCGCGCCTGCTGCGCCAGCTCGTCGAGGACGGGTCTGCGGTGCTGGTGGCGACCCACGACGTCGAGTTCGCCGCGGGGGTCGCCGACCGGGTCGTCGTCATGGCCGGCGGCCGGGTGGTCGCCGACGGCGCCGCCCGTGACGTGCTGTGCGACTCCCCCGCCTTCGCCCCCCAGGTGGCCAAGGTGCTCGCACCCCTGCGCCTGCTCACCGTCGCCGAGGTGGACCACGCCCTCGCCGCTGCCCGGCCCGAGCCGTCCGTGACCGCCGGCGGCGGCCGATGAGCTCCTCACGCCTGGGTGCCGTCGCCCTGCGCCCGCGGTCGACCATCGCCCTCCTGCTCGTCTCGGTGGCCGGGGTGATGGCGTTCCTGTGGCCCTTGTTCGCCGGCGCCGACTCCCGCCTGGGCCACAGCGCCGATGCTCCCCTCCTCTTCGCGCTCCTGCTGCCCCTCCTGCTCGCGGTCGTGCTCTTCGAGATCAGCGAGAGCGGCCTCGATGTCAAGGCCGTGGCGATGCTGGGGGTCCTGTCGGCCGTCGGCGCGGCCCTGCGGCCCCTCGGCGCCGGAACGGCCGGACTCGAGACCGTGTTCTTCCTGCTCGTGCTCGGCGGCCGCGTCTTCGGCCCCGGCTTCGGCTTCGTCCTCGGCTCGACGACCCTGTTCGCCTCCGCCCTCGTCACAGGGGGTGTCGGACCATGGCTGCCCTACCAGATGCTCGGCGCCTCCTGGGTGGGCCTCGGAGCCGGGCTGCTTCCGCGGGTGCGTGACCGGTGGGAGGTGCCGCTCCTCGCCGTGTACGGCGCCCTGGCCGGCCTGCTGTACGGCGTGGCCCTCAACTTCTCGTTCTGGCCGTTCTCGACCGGGCTCGGCAGCCACCTGTCGTTCGTGGCGGGCGCCGCCCCGTGGGACAACCTGCGCCGCTTCGCCCTGTTCTCCCTCGCCACGTCGGCCTGGTGGGACCTCGGGCGGGCCGTCACCAACGTCGTGCTCATCGCCGTCACGGGCCGCGCCGTGCTCGCGACCCTGCGCCGGGCGTCACGCAGGGCCGCGTTCGACGCGGAGGTGACCTTCGAGCCCGAGCCGGCACCGCGGCATACGCTGTCGGCGTGACCCTGCCACCCTCCCTGCTGGACCGAACCGTCACCGACCCCGACGTCAAGGCGACCTACGCCGTCGACGAGTCGGTGGGCGCGACGGCGCCGGACACCTTCGAGGTGGTCCGTGCCCGCGACCTCGCCGACGTGGTCGAGGTCCTCACCCACGCCCAGGCCACCGGCACACCGGTCGTGCCGCAGGGCGCGCGCAGCGGCCTCGCCGGCGGATCGGTCGCCCTGAGCGGCGGCATCGTGCTCAGCCTGGCCGGCCTCACCGCGGTGACCGACCTCGACCCCGTTGAGGGCACCGCCGTGGTCCAGCCAGGGGTGCTCAACGCCGACCTCAAGGCGGCGGCCGCTGCCGAGGGGCTGTTCTACCCGCCGGACCCCGCCTCGTCGGCGTTCTGCACCATCGGCGGCAACGTCGCCACCAACGCCGGTGGCCTGTGCTGTGTCAAGTACGGCGTCACCGCCGACTACGTGCGCGGCCTCGAGGTCGTCCTCGCCGGCGGTGAGGTGATCCGTACCGGGCGCCGGACCGCCAAGGGCGTGGCGGGCCTGGACCTCACCGGGCTGTTCGTGGGCTCGGAGGGCACGCTGGGCGTGGTCACCGAGGTCGTGGTGAAGCTCGTGCCCGCCCCGGACCCGGCCCTCACGGCACTCGCGACGTTCGGCACCCTGTCCTCGGCCAGCGACGCGATCGTCGCCCTGCGACGCGAGCGGCACCGGCCGAGCCTCCTCGAGCTCCTCGACGACGTGTCCATCGCGGCCGTGCAGTCGGTGTCCGACTTCGGCTTCCCGGGCGACTGCGCGGCCGTCCTCATCGTCCAGGCAGACCGGCCCGGGCACACCACCGAGGACATCGCCCGCTACGCCACGCTGCTCGAGGCGGCGGGCGCCACCGAGGTCGCCGTCGCCGACGACGCGCAGGAGAGCGACGCCCTCCTCGCAGGACGGCGCGCCCTGCACCACGGGCTCGTCGCCAAGGGCACCCACTTCATCGAGGACGTCTGCGTCCCGGTGCGCCGGCTCACCGAGCTCATCGCCGCGGGCCACGAGATCTCAGCGCGCACCGGCGTCGAGATCTCGATGTCGGGGCACGGCGGCGACGGCAACCTGCACCCGTCCTTCTTCTACGACCCCGCCGACGAGGCCAGCCGCCACCGCGCGGAGGAGGCCTTCGGGGAGCTCGTCGCGGTCACGCTCTCGATGGGCGGCACCATCACCGGCGAGCACGGGGTGGGTTCGCTCAAGTCCCGCTGGCTTCCCGACGAGGTGGGCGCCGCCTCCCTCGAGCGGCAGCGCGCGGTGAAGGCGCTCTTCGACCCCCGCGGCATCCTCAACCCCGGACGCGTGTACTGGTCCTGACGCGCCATCCGCGCCGGCGTCCCGTCAGGCGGGTCGACGGGGCGGGGCGTCTCGACAGGGCGGGGCGGCGACCCGCCGCACCCCACCGGACTGGTAGAAACGAGGACATGAGCCCCCTCGAACTCGACCGCAGTGAGTCCTGGCTGTCCCACGAGGAGCTCGACGCCGCCCGGCAGCGCGTGCCGATCCTCTACGTCGACGCCGTGCCGGTGCGCGTCGACGACCGGGGCGTCCTCACCGCGGTCGGCCTGCTGTTGCGCGCCTCCGAGGACGGCCAGATGAACCGCGAGCTCGTCTCGGGCCGGGTGCTGTACCACGAGCGGGTGCGGGACGCCCTGGTGCGGCACCTGGAGAAGGACCTCGGCCCGATGGCGCTGCCCCAGCTCCCCGCCAGCCCCCAGCCGTTCACCGTCGCCGAGTACTTCCCCACCCCGGGGGTCACGCCGTTCCACGACCCGCGCCAGCACGCGGTGTCCCTGGCGTTCGTCGTGCCCGTGCAGGGTGACTGCCGCCCGCAGCAGGACGCCCTCGACCTGGCCTGGCTCACGCCCCAGGAGGCCATGGCCCCCGGCCTGCTGGCCGAGATGGACAACGGGCACGGCGTCCTGCTGCGCCAGGCGCTGGCGCACCTCGGCCACCCCGTCTGACCGGGACGGCCGTCGGCGCACGGGCTCGTCCTCGGCCACCAGAGCTGGCGTCCCGCCAGTAGTGGTGGCGCAGAGGACCGGATCGCCACCACGCGTGGCGTCGTGCCAGTAGTGGTGGCGCCGAGTCGCGCCGCGGCGGTGACCGGGCGGGTCAGCTCTTCTTGATGCTGAGGCTGAGGTCCTGGTCGAGGACGAGCAGCTTGACGTCCGTGCCGTTGCCGGACGCGGTGATGGTGCCCGAACCCAGGCTGTCGCTCCACGACTTGGCACTGATCGTCCAGCCCGCACCCGGCAGGCCGGTGACGAGGCCGTCGTAGGCCTTCTTGCCGTCCGGCACGGTGTAGTCGGCGAGCGTGAGCGTGTCGCTGGTGGTGGCGGCACCCTGCTGCTGCGCGCCGTCCGGCAGCGGGAACCCGTCGGGCAGCTTCGCGGCCTCGCCCGCCGCGCTGCTGGAGCTCGAGCTTGACGGGCTCGCAGCGCCGCTCGACGCGGGCCGGCTGGCCTGTACCGTCGCGTCCGACGAGCCGGTGGAGCCTCCTGCGCAGGCCGCGAGTGCCGCGACGATGGTCACCCCGGCGGCAGCGGTCGTCAGTCGGTTCATGGTGTTTTCCCCCTTGGTGTCGGTATTGCCCGACTCACCCTAGGGGGTGCGCAGCGAGGCCGCGCGGGGGCTCATCGCGCCGGGCGACGCTGGCTGCGGACGCGCTTGGCGCGGTCGATGCGGTCGAGCTCGTCGGCCTCCTCGATGGTCGGGGCGGTGCCGCCGAGCCGCGCCGGCAGGAGGTGCTTCTCGGCCTCGGGCCACGCCGGGTACGCAGCCTGGTCGGCGTCCAGCTGCGCCTGCATGGCCGCCTTCATCCGCTCCGTCGCCGCGGCGGGGTCCTCGTCCGCGCCCACGGTGATGGGGGCGCCGACCGTGATGAACAGGGGGAACCCGTGCCGCCCCATGCGCTTGGGCTGGCCCTTGGTCCACACCCGCTGCGAGCCCCAGATCGTCGTCGGCAGCAACGGCACCACGGCCTCCTGGGCCATCCGCGCAGCCCCTGACTTGAACGCCTTGAGCTCGAAGGACCGCGAGATGGTCGCCTCGGGGAACACGCCCACGAGCTCGCCGCGACGCAGGGCCGACAGCGCCGTGGCGAAGGACTCGGTGCCGGCCTCACGGTCGACGGGGATGTGCTTCATGCCCGTCATCAGGGGTCCGGCCACCGGGTTGGACCAGATCGACTTCTTGGCCATGAACCGCACGAGGCGTCCGACCTCGACCCCCACCAGCCCGGCGTAGGTGAAGTCGAAGTAGCCGGTGTGGTTGATCGCCATGACGCCGCCACCGTGCCGCGGGACGTTCTCGAGGCCGTTGATCCGGATCTTGAGCCCCTGCGCGGCGAAGAGCCCGCGGGCGGCGCCGATCACGGTGCGGTAGACGGGTTCCATGCGCCCAGCCTAGGGGGCGGGCGCAGGGAACCCGTCACCCGTGGCGCGACGGCGTCCAGGCCAGCTGGACGACGTTGTTGCCGGTCTCGCGCGACACGAGGCGGCCGCGGCCGGGGACCGCCGGGACGGCCTTGATGTTGCCGATGAGCGGGCCCTCGTCGGGGCTGCCCGAGAGGAGGATGCCGGGGGTCGCGAGGTCACGCAGGGTCTGCATGACCTGCTCGTACGACGCCCGCGACGCACCACCGGAACGCCGGGTGAGAACGAGGTGCAGCCCCACGTCGCCGGCCTGCGCGAGCAGCGGGACGAGGGCCGCGAGCGGGCTGCCCGCCGACGTGACCACGAGGTCGTAGTCGTCGACGAGGACGAACACCTCGGCGCCGGTCCACCACGACCGGTTGCGCAGCTGCTCGGGCGTCACGTCCGGCCCCGGCAGACGGCTGCGCAGGTAGGTCGCGAGCTCGGCGATGTTCTGGGTCGCCTGCTCCTCGGTGGTGAAGTAGTCCCGCAGGTACTCGTCCGGGATCTCCCCGAGCAGGGACCGCCGGTAGTCGACGGCGAAGATCTGGGCCTGCTCCGGCGTGTAGAGGCGCATGACCTCGTGGGCGACCGTGCGCAGCATGCTGGTCTTGCCCGAGTCGCTGTCACCGAAGAGGTAGAGGTGCGGCTCCTCCACGACGTCGAGGCCGATGGGCGCGAGGTTGCTCTCGTCGATGCCGAGCAGGATCCGGCGGTCGCCCGGACCTGCCATCTCCCGGACCCGGTCGATGCGGATCTCGTCGGGCAGCAGCCGCAGCTTGGGACCGGACGGGCCCTGCCAGGCGGCGTTGACCCGGTCGACCATGTCGTCGACACCGGAGCCGAGGCTGCCGACGTCGCCGCTGCCGTCGATGCGCGGGATGGCGGACAGGAAGTGGTGCCGGGTCGCCTCGATGCCTCGGCCGGGGCGTCCCTTGGGCACGTTGGCGGCGACCTTGCGGTCGATCTCGGAGTCGCTCGGGTCGCCGAGGCGCAGCTCCAGCCGGGTGCCGAAGACGTCCTTGACGGCACTGCGGAAGTCCATCCAGCGGTTGGTGGTGGCCACGAGGTGCAGGCCGAACGTCAGGCCGCGGCCGGCGAGCTCCTGGATCTGCATCTCCAGCTCGTCGAACTCGGCGCGGATGGTCGGCCAGCCGTCGACGACGAGGAACACGTCGCCGTACCCGTCGTCGGCACGCCCCTCGGCGCGGCGGCGCCGGTAGGTCTCGATCGAGTCGATCCCCTCCGCACGGAAGTAGGCCTCGCGCTTGTCGACGATCCCGCGCAGCTCGGCGAGCGTGCGGCGCACGACGTCGGGCTCGTTGCGGCTGGCGACACCCGCGACGTGCGCGAGCTTGACCATCGGCGAGAACGTGCCACCACCGAAGTCCAGGACGTAGAACTGGGTCTCGAGCGGGGTGGTCGTGAGGGCGAGCGAGGTGACCAGGGTGCGGGCCAGCGTGCTCTTGCCGCTGCGCGGGCCGCCGACGATCGCGACGTGCCCGGCCGCTCCGCCGAGGCCGACGCTGAGGGTGTCGCGGCGCTGCTCCAGCGGCCGGTCGACGATGCCGATCGGCACGACGAGCGAGCCGGCGTCCCGCCAGCGGCGCGACACGAGGCCGAGCTCGGGGTCCGGCGCGAGGTCGCCCATGAGCGTGTCGAGCGCGTCCGGCACGTCGAGCGGGGGCAGCCAGACCTGATGGGCCGGGCGACCCTTGCCGCGCATCTTGGACACGGCGATGTCGAACGTCGCCCGCTCCTCGCGCGGCCCGGCGTCCACGACCTGGGGCTCGGGGGTGTCGTTGAGGCGCAGGACCGGGGCCGCGGAGAAGGGCACGATGTCGTTGGTCGCGCTGGTGCGGTCGCTGGCGATGCGGCGACGAGCCGGCGGCGGTCCGGAGACGTAGGCGGCCTTGAACTTGATGAGCGTGGTCTGGTCGGGCTTGAGGTAGCCGAGGCCGGGGACGGCCGGCAGCTCGTAGGCGTCCGGCACCCCGATGACGGTGCGGGACTCGGCGGCCGAGAAGGTGCGCAGGCCGAGGCGGTAGGACAGGTGCGACTCCAGGCCGCGCAGGCGCCCCTCCTCCAGCCGCTGCGAGGCGAGCAGCAGGTGCATCGACAGCGACCGGCCGAGCCGGCCGATGGCCACGAACAGCTCGACGAACTCGGGCCGTGCGTTGAGCAGCTCGCTGAACTCGTCGGCGACGATGACCAGCGCGGGCAGTGGCTCGAGGTCGGCGCCGGCGAGGCGCGCCTTCTCGTAGTCGGTGACGTTGGCGAAGTTGCCGGCCGAGCGCAGCAGCTCCTGGCGGCGCACCATCTCACCGTGCAGGGCGTCCTGCATGCGGTCGACGAGGCTGAGCTCCTGGCCGAGGTTGGTGATGACCGCCGACACGTGCGGCATGTCGGCCATGCCCGCGAAGGTCGCACCACCCTTGAAGTCGACGAGGACGAAGTTGAGCGCCTCGGACGAGTGGGTCATCGCGAGCGCGAGCACGAGGGTGCGCAGCACCTCGGACTTGCCGGAGCCGGTGGCGCCGATCACCAGCCCGTGCGGACCCATGCCCTGCTGGGCGGACTCCTTGATGTCGAGCGAGACGACCTGCCCCTGAGCGCCGAGACCGATGGGCACGCGCAGGCGGTCGCGCTGCAGGCGCGGGCGCCATGCCGCCTCCGGGTCGTAGTCGCGGACGTCGCCGAGCCCGAGGAGGTCGACGAGCTCGGTCGAGCTCGTCATGGCGTCGCGGCGCTCCGGCTCCGCGCCGGCATACAGGGGGGCGAGCCGTCGCGCGGCCGCCTGCGCCTGCACGATCGAGAGGGTGTCGGCGAAGCCCTGGGCCGGCTCGGTGGTCAGGGTGATGATCTGCATCGGGACGCGGCCCTCGTAGGGACCGGAACGTTGCGGCTGGCCGAGGGCCAGGCGCATGCGCCCCTCGTGGCTGAGCTCGTCCCACCGCTCGGGGAGGTGGAGGACGGTGATGCCCATGACGCCCTCGTCGGTGACGATGGCGTTGCCCGGGGGGACCTCGCCGCCGTCGACGACGAGGAGCACGTGGGGCAGGGTCCGCTGGTCGGCGCGTCCGAAGCGCGGGCGCTCGACGAGGTCGGCGGGAAGCATCGGCTCGAGGTCGGCCAGGGAGGTGGCGACCATGCGCGCGGGGCCGACGCCGTCGCGCTCGCGCTGGCTGTGGGCGTGGGGCAGCCACTTGACCCACTCCCACTCCGGCAGCGAGTCGCTCGCCGAGACCACGGCCACCTGGAGCTGGTCGGGGGCGTGCTGGGCCGCCGCGGCGGTCACGATGGCGCGTGCCAGGGACCGCGCGGGCTCGGCGTCGCCGGTCACCTCGAGGCGGGAGAAGTAGGACAGGGAGACCGAGGCCGGCAGGTCCGGCTGCACCCGGTGGGTGGACATGAGGCGGTGCAGCGCCGAGGCGGCCACGGGGTCGAGCTGCGCCATGGGCGGGGTGTCGGGGGCCTCGAGGGTGATGCACAGCGGCTGGTTGGTGCGGCCGAACCGGACCCGCAGGAAGTCGTCGTCGCTCGCCGAGCGCTCCCAGACGCGGGTGCGCTCCTCGCAGAGGGCCGCCAGGGCGTCCGGCGAGGGGTTGTTCCACAGCGCGGCGGCGCGCTGGCGGGTGGCCGCCCCGCGGACGGTCTGGCGCACCTCGCCGAGGTAGGCCAGGTACTCCCGCCGCGCCTCGCTGATCCCTGCGGCGTGCTGCTGGCGCTGCCGGTAGCCGTTGACGCCCACGAACCCGAGGGACGCGATGAGGAACATGCCGCCGGCGATGTAGCCCTTGACGCCGGGCTGGGAGAGCGCGACGAAGGCGATCGAGCCGACGCTGCCGAGCATGGGCACGGCATTGAGCAGCAGGCCACCGGCGCCCTCGCTCGGGGTGATCTCCGGCGGAGGCTGGAGCACGATGCGGCCGGAAGGTACTTCGGGCGCCTCTTCGCGAGGTCCCCTCCGCAAGGTCACTGACATGGTGGTGTGCGCCCTCCTCGGCGTTCGAGCCCGTCGCGCCGCGTCGCCGGCCTCCCCCGAAGTCGGCCGGTTCCCGTCCACAGCGGGCCCCAACGTACCGTGTCCGACCGGGACGAAGGGCGCAGGCGCGTACTCACGGGACAATCAGGCACTATTGTTCGCGGGGAGTCCGCTGGGGAGCGTCGTCAGAAGGGGAGGACCGAGGTGAACGACGAGTCGTCGCACCGCATCTCACTGCTCGCCGACGACCGACGCTACGACCTCGTCGCCCCGGCGAACGCGCAGGTCGGAGACCTGCTGGCAGCCCTTGGCATCGCACCCCGCAACAGCCCGTATGCCGTGGCCACGCCGGCAGGTCGGGTCATCGCCCTCGGCGAGGTGCTCGGCGACGCGGTGCCCGAGGGCACGCTGCTCACGGTCATCCGGGCGACGACGCACGAGGTGACGCGCGACGTGCTCAACCTCGACCGCTCGGCCGTGGCCGGTGGCGCCCGCTCCCCCGAGGGCCAGGGCGGCCGCTACACCCCGCCGTCCGAGGCGACCATCGCCCGCCGTGAGCTCAGCGAGGTCACCCGCCGCCGCGACGAGCTGGCACTGCCGGTCGAGCCGGGCGGCACGGTCGTGGTGGTCCCCACGACGGCCCCGACCACGGCCGCGGTCTCCACCGACACCCTCCTGCGCTGGTCCGGCGCCGGGCTCGCCGCTGTCGCGGTCGTCGTCCTCGGCACCGGCGCCTTCCGCGACCACACCACGCCCGACGTCGCGCTGGCCGCGGTCACCGCCGGCGCGCTCTTCCTCGCCGGCCTCGCCCTGGCGACTGACGCGGCCGAGTCGTCCGCGGCGCGCCTGTCCCGGCTGGTTGCCCCCGTGTTCGGCTTCGGGGCCGGGCTCGCCCTCCCGGTGGCCCAGTCCCCCAGCTCCGGTCGCATCGCCGTCATCGCGGCCTGCACCCTCGCCACCACGCTCGCGGGCGTCGCCCGCATCATCGGCGGCCCCGTGGACCGGGCGTCCCGCGCTGCCCTGACCACCCTCGCGGGGCTCGGGGCGCTCGGCGTGGCCGGGATCGTCCTGGGCTGGCCGGCGTTCGCCGTCGCCGCCGTCGCGGCCGGACTCGTCCCGGCGGCGACCCGGCTGCTGCCGTCCATGGGTTTCGAGGTGCCCGACGAGCAGCTCGTCGACGTGGAGCGCCTGTCCACCACCATCTGGACCGCCCGCGAGCAGCGACGCCGCCGGTTCCGCCGCCTGCGCCCCACCGAGATCGACGGCGTCTTCCTCGCCGCCCGCGAGGCGGTCGCCGCCGGCACCGTGTGGGCGTGCCTGGTGGCCCCCGTCGCCCTGGCCGTGCTCGTGGCCACGCCCGGCCGCTCCGCCTGGTCGGCGTGGGGCACGGTCGGCCTGTGCGCCACCGTGACGACGGCCCTGGGGTTCCAGTCGCGGACCGTTCGTGACCGCCTCCCCCGCTTCGCCCTGCTCACCGCAGCAGCCCTCTCCGCCCTGCTCGGCACGTATGCAGCGGGCCAGCGGCTGGGCGCCGGCCCCGGCTTCGGCGTGGTCGGCGTCGCCGTGGTCCTCGGGGTGGTGGCCATCGTCTCGGCCATCGTCCTGGCCCGGGGCTGGCACTCGACGCGCCTCTCGCGGCTGGCGGACATGCTCCAGGGGCTCGCGGTCGTGCTCAGCCTTCCGGCCGCCGCCCTGGCCGCCGACGGGTTCGAGGCCATGCGCCGGATGACCTCGGGGTGACGGCTCGATGAGCAGCCGGGAGCCCACCCGCGCCACCCCGGACACCAGCTCGGGTGCCGCCCCCGCCGTCGACCCGGCCGTCGACCCGGCCGAGAAGTCCTACCGGGGGATGCGGCTCCGGGGCCGGGTGCTGCTGGTCCTCGCTGCGCACGCGACACTCTTCGCCGCCATCTGGTGGTCGCTGCACCCCCGGGTGGGCGATGGCAACACCGTGCCGGGACGGGTCAACTTCCTGCTCACGGCCGCTGCGACCCTCGTGTTCTGGGCCGTGGTGATGCAGGTGAGCGCCAGGGTGCCGTTCAAGGCCCTGTGCGCCGTGTTCGTGCTCGTGCCGTTTGCGACCTTCCTCGTCCAGTACGCCGGGTTCCGGCTGTGGACCACGGAGGTGGTCCACGCCCGTGGGGAGGTCGTCGTCACCCAGTCGGACCGGCTCTTCAACGGCTCCAGCCGGGTCCGGGTGCGCGACGACCACGGTGTCGAGACGACAGCGTGGTCGACGCTCGGCCGGCGCAACGTGAACGACTACTCGTTCGCGACGATCGCGGTCGGCGACCGATACCTGCTGACCACCGACCCCACCGGGCTGCAGGTGCCGATGATCCAGCCGCTCGGCTACGACCCGGCCGACCACCGCGACGACGCCTGGCGCTGGTCCGCCCTCGCGGCACTGCCGGTGCTGGTCACCGAGGCCGCCTGCGTCTCGGCCCTGACGCGGCGCCGCAGCCAGCTCGAGGCCATGGACGACAAGCCGACCCGGCGCCGTCGCGCCTGAGCCGGCCGCCGGACCTGTCGCTGCGGGCGGCCGGTCAGTCGAGGGTCGGGAGTGGGCGGGCCTGGATCCGGGCCACCTGCTCGCGGATCTCCCGCAGGTGGGCCTGCGCGGCGCCGTACGCGACCTGCAGGTCCTGCGCCGAGTCGTCGGTGCTGTCGAGCTGCTCGCGCTGGTAGGCGGCGATGGCGTCCGTGTGCTCCGCCGCGGTGCGGCGCAGGTTCTGCGCGGCGGTCGAGTCGTCGGCGCCGAGGGCGACCGCGCCCGGCGAGGTCTCCCCGAGGTCGATGCGACGCTGGATCTTCTGCCAGTCCGGACCCAGCTCCCCTGCCCGGGCCTTCTTGGCCCGCTCCTCGTCGCTGTCCTCCGCCTTGCTGAGGTAGTCCTGGTGCTCCTTGATCGCCTCGCGGGTCTCCTTCTGGATGTCGTCGGAGATGCTCTGGATCTCACCGAGCATGGCCCTGACCTCGGCGATCATGCGGTCTGCTTCGCTCATCTGCTCACACCCCGAACTGGTTCCTGGCCGCGCCGTCCATGTGCGTGGCGTTGATGGCGGCGGCGCTGCCCGCGATGGTGGCGAGCGCGACCTTGATGGCGTGCATGATGTTGATGACGGCGTAGATCGCGTCGACGGCCTTCTCGATGGCGTCGAGCACCTTGCGCAGCAGCGTGATCGCGCGGTCGAACTTCGACCAGAAGCTGCGGATGTGGATGGCGATGTCGGCAGCCCCGACGAGCCAGCCCACGACCGGCACGGAGGCCTCCACCACGAGTCGTTCCAGGATGTCGCTGAGGAACGAGATGAGCGTCGCGATGCCGAGGGCCGCCGACTTGGCCACCTCGATGAGGCTGCCGGTGAGCTCGCCGATGAGGTCGCAGCCCTCGGAGTAGGTCGAGTAGTTCTTGCCCAGCGAGACCATCTGGGTCCTGAACGCGTCGGCCGCCTCGCCCTCCCAGACGTCGAGGGTGTTGGTGCTGAGCGCGGTGAAGTTCTCGCCGACGCCGGTGCACATCTTGCCGGCGATGCCCCACCCGGTCTGGGCCTTGCCCATCAGGCCCCAGTCACCGCACAGCGGCTTGACCAGCTCGTAGACCGGGTCGACGTCGAACGCGGACCGGCAGAACCCGAGCAGGTGCCCGATCAGGAAGCCGCAGCTGGACTCGAACTCCTCGACGAAGTCGTCACCCGTCGGCACGGTCGGCGTGCACATCAACGACGACGGGTCGACCTTCTCGACGACGCTCACCACGTGCCTCCCTTGTCCTTGGTGGCCCACTTGATGGCGCCGTCGTTCTTGGGTCCGGCCTCTGCCTGGCGCACGGCCGTCTGCTGGTCCTCGATGTCGTGGAGCCGGTCCCAGGTGTCGTGCAGGCCCTCACCCTCACCGACCACCGCCCCCGGCAGCTGCAGCACCTTCGTCGCGGTGTTGAACCGGCCGGCGTCCTTGTCGGTCATGGCTCCGCCGGCGGGACTGCGCGAGCCGCGGTCGTCCTCGCGCCCCGGGACGTGGTCGCGGGACCAGTCCTGGCCGTTCTCGTAGGCCTCGCGCTGGCGGCGCCGCAGCTCGTTGCCCCGCTCCGTCGGCGTCATGCCGTCCATCCCGTGGCTCCAGTCGTTGAAACGCTGCGTGATCTTGCGCTGGATCCAGTACTTGGGGTCGGTCATGTCGGACAGGTCGTGGTCGCGGTCCTTGACCTTCCAGAGGTTCTTGACGTTGCTGTGCAACGGCTGGGTCACCTTGTCGCCGAGACCCACCCAGTCCTTGAACTGCTTCATGAAGTCGAACGGGCCACTGCTCTTGCCACCCGCCCCCGGGCCGCCGATCGGCGCCCCGGGCTGCACGGTGCCCCCGCGAGGGGCCTCGTACGGCGCGTTGATGCCCTGCTTCGCGGCGATGCGCTCGTAGGCGGCCTGGTCCCGGGCCACGAACGTGCTGCGCGTGGCCGCCGTCTTCTCCGAGCAGACCCCGGCGATGGTCGCGCCGTTGGACATGCCCTGCGTGCCGGCGTCGTACGCCCCCCGGTAGTGGCCCTCGAGCAGCCCGAGCACGCCGGTGAAGGCGCCCTGCGCCCCGCAGTTGGCGCGGACGAACTGCCCGACCCCCTGCATGTGGGTCTGCTGCCTGTCGAAGACCTGCCCGATGAGGTCCATCTGGGCGATCTCGACCTTGATCCTCGGTGCCATGCCTCTCCCCCTGTCGTGACGGCGCTGTCTCCAGCCCGGGTCCAGCGTGTTGTCCAGGCCGGTGTCCAGGCCGGTGTCCAGCCCGGTGTCCAGCCCGGTGCTGCGAGCCCTACTCCCAGACGGAGTCGCTAGCCTCGGCCTCGTCGTACCAGTTCTCCTGGTCCTCGTGGGTGAGGAACTCGCGGTCCTGCTTCTCCTCCTCCGAGGAGCCGCCACGGCCCGCCGACCCACCTGAGCCGACGGCGCCGCCCCGGCCGCCGCGCCCGGAGGCACCGGCGCCCGAGCCACGGCCACCCGCGCCGGAGCCCTGGCCCCCGCCGACGACCGAGGAGCCTGCGCGGCCGCCCTGCGCGCCGTCGAGCTTGGGCACGCCGTACTTGCCCGATCCCGAGGCACCCGTCAGGGACGAGGAGCCACGGCCACCGGCACCGGAGGCGCCACCACCACCGGCGGGGACCATGCCACCGCCACGGCCACCGGCTCCGCCGCCGGCGACACCAGCCCCGCCGCCCGAACCGCCGGGCACGGCCGAGGTGCCACCGAGGCCGCCGAGCGCGCCGCGTGCGGCACCGCCCGCAGCCCGCGTGGCCGAGGACAGTCCGCCCACACCACCGCGCAGGGCGCCGCCCACGCCGGCACCGCCGGCGACCATGCCGAGGCCGCCCACCGTGCCCGCGAGGCCGGAGCTGCCGCCGACGCCGCCCTGGCCGCCGAGGCCGCTGGCCGAGGTGGTGCCGTTGACGCCACCGGACGGGACAGAGCCCGTCACCGTGCCGTCGACGCTCGTGGAGAAGTCGTAGTCGACGGTGCCGTTGCTCCCCGTCGTGCCGTCGTCGGGGATGATCTGCGGCAGCGTCGGGTCCTGCGCAACGGGCTGGTAGCCGGTGCAGGTGACGGTCGGCGAGAAGCCCGTGGTGCCGATGGTCGGGACGGGACCGCTGTTGCTGCCGGAGTACCCGGTGCCGGACGTGCCACCGCCCGAGGGGATGCCGCCACCCCCACCACCAGTGCCCCCGCCGCCCCCGCTCGGGGGCAGGGCCGTCTGGTCGCGGTTGTAGTCGTCCTTGGCGTCGACGGGCAGCGCCTGCGTGGCGACGGCCATGTCCACCTTGAGCTTCTGGAGGGCCTTCTCGGCGGCCGCCTCGCGAGCAGCCTCCTGGCCGGCGACCGCGGCGTCGTAGGCGTCCTGGTCGAAGGTCTTGCCGATGGGCCCGGAACCGTCGAGCCCCTCCTGCCGCACGAAGGCCTGGCGGTCCGGGGAGGTGTCGACCGACTCCACCTGGGTGGCCAGGGCGGTCTGCGCCGTCTGGACCGCGGTGTTGGCCGACGTCAGGGCGGTGTTGACCTCCCGCAGGGCCTTGGCGTGGTCCTTGAGGTTGGTCACCAGGGTGTCCATGGCCGCGTAGGCAGCCGAAGCCCCCTCGCCCTCCCAGTCCACCGAGAGGTCGTTCTTCGTCGTCTTGATGCTGTCGACCAGGCGGTCGATGTCGTCGGCTGCCAGGTCCCACTCCTTCGCCTGGGCCTCGATGTTGCCTGCCGCCTGGTTGATCTTCCTGAGCTCGGACTCCTTGGCGCCCATCAGCTTCCCTCCCCTGTTGTGGTCGCCGGACTCGTCCCGGCACCCCTGCGACTGACTGCTAGTGCGCCACCTGCGGCGGCGATGACGACCACGGCGACCAGGGCCCACACCCATGCGGGAAGCCCTGAACCCTGCCCGGAACCCTGCCCGGAACCCTGCGGTGCCGACTGCCCCGGTGCTGCGGCGACGGTGCTCGGCGTCGCCGTGCTGGTGGCGGAGGGCGAGCTCGTCGTCGTGGCCGTGCCCTTGTCGACGCCCAGTGCACCCGCGGCGACCTCCGCGGCGGTCGGGCCGATCGGGTGGTCGGCGCGCAGCAGCGGGTTGGTGTCCGGGTAGGTGGTCGGGTCGACGCCCACGAGGTCCGCCGGGTCGAAGATGCCCCACCCGAAGCCGGTCTTCGAGGCGTCCTGGATGGTCGGGAACCCCGAGCCGACCCGGCGGTAGGCATAGATCCAGCCCTTGGTCCCGTTGGTGCTCGTCCCCTGGCGCATCCCCGGGTGGCGCAGCGCCGCCTGGAGGACCTGGTTCGCGGTCGCGCGGGGGTACTTGGACCAGTACGCGGCCAGGCCGCCGGCGACGAGCGGCGCGGCGTACGAGGTGCCGTCCACGAGCGCTCCCTGACCGACCCAGGTGCCACCCCGGTGGAGACCGACGACGAGCCCCATGCCGGGGGCGCAGAACGCGATGCCGTACGCGTGGTCGTTGGCGCCGCGGGGATCGAGCTGACCGCGCCGGTCGCAGCCGTTGACGGCGACCACGCCGTTGTAGCCGGCCGGGTAGCTGAGGGACCCGTCACCGGTGGCGGCGACGACGATGGCGCCGGCGTGCTGCGCCATCAGCACCGCCTGCTTGGTGTCGTCGTCGGTGCCGCTGCCGCCGAAGCTCAGGTTGACGACCTTCGCGCCGTCCTCGAGCGCCTGCTTCATCGCCGGGAGGATCGCCTCCGTGGCGTCCTCGTCGACGGAGAGCTGGCACCGGTTGGGGTCCCCGACCCCCAGGCTGTAGTGGCGCAGGGTGGCCTTCGGCGCGATACCCCGCACACCGGCGGTGCCGCCCGAGGAGGCACCGGTCCCGACGATCACCTGGGCGATCTGGGTGGCGTGGTCGGCGTCCGCGCTCGCACCGGTGGCCTTCTGCTTGCAGGGGGTGTCGATGGAGGCGACCCGCCCCCTGATGTCTGCGGCGTTCGGGTCGATCGTGCCGTCGAGCACCGCGACGGTGACGCCCTGCCCGGTGGCGCCGGCCTTCGACAGGTCGTCGAACCCCATCGCGGCGGGCCACCACGGGGTCGGGTTGGCCGCCTGCGCGGTGGGAGGCGCCGCCACCGACCCCGGCGGCGCCACCAGCGGCGCGACGAGCAGGCCGAGGCCCAGGGTCGCCGCCAGGGCGGGCCGCACGATCCGGCGGGTGGGTGTCACGGGTGGTGCCTCCTGGTCGTGGCGTCGGTCAGCGTGAGGCCTGGAAGGACTTGTCGCCCTCAGGAGCAGGCGGCGGTCCACCGGGGTTGACGAGGTTGTCGCCGCTGGTGTCGGTGCTGGCCGGCGGGACGCTGTTGTCGGTGCCGTCGGCACCCGCGCCGCTGGGCGTGGTGGGGGCCTGGTTGGCCTTCTTCGTCGCCTGGGCCTGCAGCCGCTCGGCGTCCCGCGCCTCCTGGCTCTCGTTGGCCTTGGTGTTGCGGTCGGTGCTGTGCAGGGCGGGCTCGGCGTTCGGCTGGGCGAGGGCGGCGAAGACCTCACCGGCCTGGTTGTCCTTGTCCTCGAGGTGCTTGGCCACCTGCAGGAGCTTGGCCTGGTAGTCCTTCACGTCCTGCTCGATGCCCTTGAGCGTCTCCTCGTAGATCTTCTTCGCCGCGGCGTAGACGGAGCCGAACTCCTTGCAGGACGGGATGTCCGAGAACGACGAGGCGTCCAGGGTCGTCCCCACGACCTTGCTGCGGCTGGTGGTCGCCTTGTCGGTCCACACGGCCCCACGGTTGTGCGCCAGCGTGCGGATGATCTCGAAGTCGGCCTTGAGCTTGCCGTTCGTGAAGCGGTACCCCTGCACCTGCTGCCGGTCCTCGTCAGGCAGTGCCATGTCGTCTCTCCCCCTGCTCGTGTCCTGCGGGCCCCCTGTGGCCCGCGGGCAAGTCTCGTGGTGCGTGCCGTCGGTGTCGCGTCGGGCCAGTGGCCGCGGCACGTGCCGGAGCCCGCGTGCATGCGGGCTCCGGCACGACCGTGGCGACTGGACCTACTGGAAGAGGCCGGCGGACTTCTTGTCGCCGTCCCGGTAGTCCTCGTTGCTCGTCTCGACGGCCTGGCCGATCTCCGCCAGCACGAGCTTCATGTCCGTGATGGCCTGGGTCCACTTCTGCTTGGCCTGGGTGTAGGCCTCCTTCGCAGAACCGTCCCACTCGCTCTTCAGCGGCGAGAGCGCCTGGTCCATGTCGTTGAGCTTGTTCTCGATCTTGCTCGCGCCCTGGGCGATGTCGCCGGCAGCGGCGCTGAGCCCTCCGTGGTCAACCAGCATGGCTCACATACCCCCGTACTTGTTCTTCATGGCCGACGCGGCGTTCTCGTCGCGCTCGGTGAAGGTGCTCTGCGTCTGGCGCAGGTTCTCCTCGAACGTGGACAGCGCAGCGATGATCTTGTGCGAGTCCTCCTTCCAGCGGGTGAAGGTCGCCTGGAACGACGAGGCGCCCTGGCCCTTCCACTGGTTCTGCAGACCCTGCAGACGCCCTTCGAGGGACTTCAGCTCACCATCGAGCTGACCCCTGTAGTCGCTGACGATTCCGGCGCCTTTATTGAGTACGCCATCTCCAGCAGCAAGCATGGTGCCTCCCAACTTCCACTTGTGGCCCCCCGTCGGGGCACGCTTTTCCCACTCGTGACCTCATGGGATCGGACCTGGAAAGAACGTCCCCCCGAGGTCCGATTTGAGAGACTAGCAACGTTTGGGATGGCGCAACATGGGGAGAACTCCCCCCCTATGCTGCGTGTCGGCCCCCACCGGGGCCTTCGAGACATTTCGTCACCGGGAGGGGCCTGTGACCGTGAGCACTGGCAGCACTGGCAGCAGCACCGCTTCGCTCATCCGCCTGTCGGTCACGGCGGGGACGCGACGCGCCGACCTCGGCCTGCCCGGCGGCATACCCGTCGCCGAGCTCGTGCCCGAGCTGGCCCGTGAGCTGGGCCAGCTCGACCCCGCCACCGCGAGCCGCGGCTTCCGGCTGGTGCGCCACGACGGCATACCCGTGGAGCCGGACCGCAGCCTCGCGGCCCAGGGCATCGAGGACGGCTTCGTCCTCGCCCTCGAGCCGGCCGGCGACCCGGTCGAGCTCAAGGTCTACGACGACGTCGTGGAGGCCGTGGCCGACCTGGTCGAGTCCTCCTTCGCCCCGTGGACGCCGGAGAACAGCGCCCGTACCGCGCTCGGTGCCTCCGTCGCGCTGTTCGCGGCGGGGGCCGTGGCGCTGTTCACCGCTCGGACGACCGGCCTGCTCGTCGTCGGCGTCGCCGGCGCGGTCGCCGTGCTCCTCGTCGTGGCCGCGGCGGTCCTCTCGCACGCCCGCCGCCAGCCGATGTCCGGCGCCGCGCTGGCCATCACCGCCTGCGTGTACGCCGCGGTGGCCGGTTTCGCCGTCCCCGCCGACGGCACCGTGTGGGCCAGGCCGCTGCTGTTCGCGGGGGCGACGACGACCCTGGTCGGCGCCCTGGGGCTCGCGGTGGTGCGCGAGCACCGGCCGGCCGTCGCCGTCGGCCCCATCACCGGTCTGGTGATGGCCGTGTCGGGGGCCCTCGTCGCCTTCGCGGACCTGCCCGTCGGCGGCGTCGCGGCGTTCGTCTTCGCAGTAGCCGTGATCGCCGGCAACCTCTTCCCGTGGTTCTCGGTGTCCTCGAGCCGGCTCACGACCAACCCGCCCCGGACCGAGTCCGAGATCTTCGCCGACGCCCCGGCGGTCGACAGCCGCTCGGTGCGACGCCAGGTGGTGGCCGGCCACGACCTGCTGCTCGGCCTCTCGGTGTCAGCCGGGCTGGTCGCCCTGCTGGCTGCACCGTTCGTCGCCGCGACGGGGTGGGTCGGCACGGTCCTCGGGGCGGTGGGCTTCAGCGCGGTTCTGCTGCGCACGCGGCACAGCCGGACCCGGGCCACGGTCCTCATCGCCATGGTGGTCGGGATCCTCGGCCTCGCCGTCGTCGGCGTGAGCGCGGCCCTGACCCACCCCGACTGGCGTCCGCTCATGGGCGTGGCCCTGGCCGCGGCAGCAGCCGTGGTGGTGGGACTCGCCCTCATCGCTCCGCGCGCCAGGGTGCGCCTCGGCCGGGTGGCCGACGCCGTCGACGGGGTGTGCCTCGTGGCCGTCCTGCCGCTGGCGGCGATGGCCGCGCAGGTGTTCTGAGACAGGCGGTCACCGGCACCGAAACCCGACTCTTGGGGTTTATGTGCCACTCCATGGCAATTCCCCTAGAATCGCTCGCGGCTCGCCAGGGGGCGGCCAGGGGTAGGCCAGTCCACGCACGACATGTCCAGGGGGACCCACGTGAACACCACTCGGCGCACGCTTGCGCTCGTTGCTTCTGTCCTTGCCGGTTCCGGCCTCGTGCTCGTCGGCCAGCAGTCGGCCCAGGCTGACGTCACCGCCAGGCCGTGCGTGACGACGACCATCGCTCCGGCCGCTGCGCTCGCCACGGCGACGGCAGCGCCGTCCGCGGCGGCCGACGCCGCCTCGCTCGAGGGAGCTGCGGCCGTCGCAGCCGCCGGGGCCACGACCGAGGGCAGCGCCGACGCCGCGGCCACGCCCGCTGCCTGCTCGTCGCCGGCCGCCACGGCAGAGGCGACCACCGAGGACGGTCCCGGCGACAACCCGCTGTGCAACCTGCTCGGCCACCGCGCCTGCGTCGACCTGCCCACGGAGATCCCGGACCCGCCGTCGGAGACGGAGTCCCCGACGTCCACCGCCAGCGTCCCCACCGATGACCCGAGCACCGACCCCACGGAACCACCTGCACCCCCCACCAGCAGCGTGCCGACCGTCACCGACCCAGGTCAGGGCGGCGGCAACGGCGGGGGTAATGGCAACGGTGGTGGCAACTCCGGCGGCAACAACGGTGGCAACGGCAACGGCAACCACGGCGGTGGCACCGGCAACTCCGGTGGCGGCACCACCGGCAGCGCTCCCACCGGCACCCTCGGCACCGGCCCGGTCGCCGTCGAGGGCAACATCGGCAGCCGCGACAACTGCGGTGCGCTCGAGTGCGCCAACCAGGACTACTCCGACCTCGTGGCCGCCCGTACGCAGCAGAACGCTGCGGTCCCGTCGGCTGCGGCCGTGGCCCGCCCGGCCCTCGCGCGGACCGGCTCCCCCGTCTCGACCCTGACGACGTACGCGGGCGGCCTGCTGGTCGCCGGGGCCCTCCTGCTCGGCGCCCGCCGGCGGGTGGCACCGGGGTACACGCGCCGCCACTGAGCGGCTCCCGCGCCCACCGACCCATCGGTGCCCGCCGCCTCGGCGGGTCGCCTCGACCCCGCGCCCGCAGACACCCCTAGGGTGGCCCGGGTCGGACCAACCAGTGCGAAAGGCAGGAACCGGGCGTGGCCACGAAGAAGGATCTGGTCGAGGCCCAGGCCTTCAGCCGGCGAAGGCTGACCACCGCCTTCGTCGCCGGCGCCCCGGGCGGGCGTGAGGTCGAGCCGCAACGGCCGCTGCGGGCCATCGTCGGCGGCATCGCGGTGACCGTCCTGGTCGCGGTCGCCGGACTGGTGACCGGGGCACTCAAGCCAGCGCTGCCCAACGGCTGGGACGACAACCACCTCGTCATCGCGAAGAAGAGCGGCGCACGGTACGTCGCCATCAAGAAGACGCTGTACCCCGTCATCAACACCACCAGCGCCCGCCTGCTCATCGCGGCCGGCTCGTTCGAGGTCGTCACCGTGGACGACGACAAGATCGCCACGACCCCCCGGGGTGCGGCCATCGGCATCCTCGGGGCCCCGGACTCGCTCACGCCCCCGACCCGGCTGACGCGCAGCGGGTGGGTGTCGTGCCTGGCGCAGGACGGGGCGACCCGGACCGTCGTCGACCCGGGCGCGAAGAGCACGCCGGCCACCGACTCCGCGACCGTGGTCACCACGGCGGGCGGTGTCTTCGTGGTCACCGGCCGGTCCCGGCTCCCGGTCGCGGCGGGCTCGACGGCCTCGGTGCTCCGTCAGCTGCGCCTCGACGCCTCGACCCCCATCCCGGCCCCGGCCAGCTGGACGAGCCTGTTCCCGCAGGGCCCCACACTCGGACCGCTGACGATCCCCGACGCGGGCAAGGCCCTCCCCGGCCTCCCGCCCGGAGCCGTCGTCGGCTCCGTGCTCGCGGTCAAGGGCAGCGGTGACACTCCGCGCCGCTACGTCGTGCTCCAGTCGGGCGAGCTGGCACTGCTCTCGCCGTTCGCCTACGCGCTCTACCAGATCGGCTCCGGGCAGAAGCTCGGCGCGGACCTGCAGGTCACCCCCGCCGAGATCGCCGCGCTGAAGACCACCGACCGCTCCATCGTCCCGTCGCAGTGGCCCGAGCAGCTGCCGCAGGCCCTCGACGCCGCCCCCTGCGCCACGCTGACCTCGGGGCCCAACACGCTCCCGCAGACGGCGCTCAGCACCGCGCCGAAGGTCGAGCCCGGAGACGGACGCGTCACCGAGGTGGCAGCCGGGTCCGGTGCGCTGGTCCGTGCCATCGGCGACAACATCATCAACCGCGGGCCGGTGCTGGTCGTCGACCAGACCGCCACCGCCTACACCGTCGAGGGCGGCGACGACGTCCTCGGCCGGCTCGGCTACTCCGCCAAGGACGTCGTGCCCGTGCCGCAGCCGTGGGTCGACCTCTTCCGGTCCGGTCCCACCCTCAGCGTGTCCGCGGCCCAGGGCGCCATCTCCACCGGCACCCAATGACGCGCGCGACCCCTCGCCCACGGCTCGCACGGGCAGTCGCGAGCGGCCTCGCCTCCGCGCTGCTGGCCGCGGCCGGGCTGGCCGTGGCCACCGCCAGCCCGGCCGCCGCCGCGGAGTGCACCGACGAGAAGGCCGTCTACGTCAAGGAGGAGCCGCCGGCCCTGCAGCGCCTCAACGCGCGGTACGCCTGGACGCTCGCGACCGGCAAGGGCGTGACGGTCGCCGTCGTCGACTCGGGTGTGGACGCCCGCAACGCCCACTTCAAGGGGGCGCTCGTGCCCGGCAAGTCCCTCGTCCCCGGCCTCAAGCCCACCACCGACGCGGTCGGCCACGGCACGGCCATCGCGGGCCAGATCGCCGCCCGGCTCGTCAAGGGCTCGGGCGTGATCGGCCTGGCACCGGAGTCGAAGGTCATGCCCGTCCAGGTCTTCTACGCCGACGACGAGCGGAGCCGCCAGCAGGGTGTGGGTCCGCGTCCCGACCGCATCGCGGCAGGCATCCGCTACGCCGCGGACCACGGCGCCAAGGTCATCAACGTCTCGATGAGCACCCCCACGAGCAACGACGCCCTGCGCTCGAGCGTCGAGTACGCCACGCGCAAGGGCTCTCTGGTCGTCGCCTCGGCCGGCAACCGCAACGTGTCCGAGAACAAGAGCGACGGGCCGCGCTACCCCGCTGCATACCCTCAGGCAGTGGCGGTCGCCGCGGTGGACCGCGGCGACTTCGTGGGGCAGGGGTCGATCCACGGGCCCCACGTCGACGTCGCGGCCCCGGGGACGAGCATCCTGACCACCTTCAAGGGCGCCGGTGACTGCGTCCTGGAGGAAGAGGAGGAGTCGACCAGCTTCGCGACCGCGTACGCCAGCGCCGCGGCGGCCCTGCTGGCCCAGCGCTTCCCCACCGAGGGCCCGGCGGGCTGGAAGCACCGCCTCGAGGCGACCGCGTCGCGCGACCAGCGCGACCGCCGCGACGACTCGGCCGGCTGGGGACTCATCCAGCCGTACGAGGCCCTGACCGCCCTCACCGACGGCACCGTGAGCGGACCCGTGGCCCCCGGGGTGACCCGCCCGCCCGTGGTCGCCACCCCGAAGCCGGCCATCGACCTGCGCGCCGTCCCCGACCCGCACGCCCCCGAGCGCACCGCCGCCCTGTGGTGGTCTCTGCTCGGGGTGAGCGCCCTGATCGCGCTGGCGCTCGGGGGCGCCCTGCGGCCCGGCCGCCGGCGCCGCACCGCCTGACACGACCGTCGCCCCCTGACCACCGGTTGGTCAGCGCACGAACCGGGATGGGAAGATCACGCCATGACCGACGCACCCACCACGCCTCGCGCTGCCACCATCCCCGACAAGCCCTCCATCGACGGGCTCGAGGACACGTGGTCGCAGGTATGGCGCGAGCAGGGCACCTACGAGTTCGACCGGGCGTCCGCCCACGAGCGCGGGCGCGGAGCGGTCTTCTCTGTCGACACCCCTCCCCCGACCGCGTCCGGTTCGCTGCACATGGGGCACGTGTTCTCCTACACGCACACTGACTGCATGGCCCGCTACAAGCGGATGGCCGGCTTCGAGGTCTTCTACCCGATCGGCTGGGACGACAACGGCCTGCCCACCGAGAAGCGCGTGCAGAACTACTACGGCGTCCGCGGCGACGCGACCCTCCCCTACGTCGAGGGTTTCGAGCCCCCGCACCGCGGTGACGCCAAGAGCCTCAAGGCGGCCGACGCCCAGCCCATCTCGCGGCAGAACTTCATCGAGCTGTGCGACGAGCTGACGGTCAAGGACGAGGAGGCGTTCGAGAGCCTGTTCCGCCGTATGGGCTTCAGCCTCGACTGGGACATCTCCTACCGCACCATCGACGACCACTCGCGGGCCACGGCCCAGCAGGCCTTCCTGCGCAACCTCGCCCGCGGCGAGGCCTACCAGTCCGAGGCACCGGGGCTGTGGGACGTCACCTTCCAGACGGCCGTGGCCCAGGCCGAGCTCGAGGCCCGCGACTACCCGGGCGCCTACCACCGCGTCGCGTTCCACGGCGCCGACGGCCCCATCCACATCGAGACCACGCGCCCCGAGCTCATCCCGTCCGTGGTGGCGCTCATCGCCCACCCCGACGACGAGCGGTACGCCGCCCTGTTCGGGACCACGGTCACCTCGCCCCTGTTCGGGGTGGAGGTCCCGGTGGTCGCGCACCACGCGGCCGAGCCCGACAAGGGCGCCGGCATCGCGATGTGCTGCACCTTCGGCGACCTCACCGACGTCATGTGGTGGCGCGAGCTGCAGCTGCCGACACGCTCGATCATCACCCGGTCAGGACGCATTCAGGCCGACGTCCCGGAGTGGGTCGCCGCAGGCCCGGGCGCGGCGCTGTTCGCCGAGCAGGTCGCGGGCAGGACGACGTTCGGCGCCCGTGAGGCCATCGTCGCCGCCCTGCGCGAGTCCGGCGACCTCGACGGCGAGCCGAAGGCGACCCAGCGCAAGGCGAACTTCTACGAGCGCGGTGAGAAGCCCTTGGAGATCGTGACGTCGCGCCAGTGGTACATCCGCAACGGCGGCCGCGACCGCGAGCTCAACGCCGAGCTCATCGAGCGGGGGCGGGAGGTCGACTTCCACCCGGCCTTCATGCGCGCCCGCTACGAGAACTGGGTCAGCGGCCTCAACGGTGACTGGCTCGTCTCGCGGCAGCGCTTCTTCGGCGTCCCGATCCCCGTGTGGTTCCCGCTCGACGACGCCGGCGACCCCCTGTACGACAAGCCCCTCGTGCCCTCGGAGGACGAGCTGCCGGTCGACCCCGCCGCGCAGGCGCCCTCGGGCTATGACGAGTCACAGCGCGGCGAGCCCGGCGGGTTCGTCGGCGACCCCGACATCATGGACACCTGGGCCACCTCCTCCCTGACGCCCCAGATCGCGGGCCGCTGGCGCGACGACCCCGAGCTGTTCGCCGACGTCTTCCCGATGGACGTCCGGCCGCAGGCGCACGACATCATCCGCACCTGGCTGTTCTCCACGGTGGTTCGCTCGCACCTCGAGTTCGGGTCGGTGCCGTGGCGGCACGCGGCTCTCTCCGGCTGGATCCTCGACCCCGACCGCAAGAAGATGAGCAAGTCCAAGGGCAACGTCGTCACGCCCGAGGACGTGGTCAAGGAGCACAGCGCCGACGCGGTGCGCTACTGGGCGGCGAGCGGCCGCCTCGGCGCCGACGCGGCCTACGACACCGGGCAGATGAAGGTCGGCCGCCGCCTGGCCATCAAGGTCCTCAACGCGAGCAAGTTCGCGCTCAGCTTTGGCGAAGCCGAACCCGCCGTCACGGACGGCGGTGAGGTCGAGGGCAACCTGTCGGCCGCGGTGACCAACCCCCTGGACGTCGCCATGCTCGCCGAGCTGCGTGACGTCGTGGCCAAGGCGACCGCGGGGTTCGAGGCGTGGGACCACACCCGCGCGCTCGAGACCACCGAGACGTTCTTCTGGACCTTCTGCGACGACTACCTCGAGCTGGTCAAGGACCGTGCCTACGGCGGCCAGGGCGAGGAGGCCGCCGCGTCCGCGCGGGCGGCGCTGCGCATCGCCCTCGACGTGGTGCTGCGGCTGCTCGCTCCGTTCCTGCCCTACGTCACCGAGGAGGTCTGGTCCTGGTGGCACGAGGGCTCCGTGCACCGCAGCGCCTGGCCGACGGTCGAGGAGCTCACCGCGGGTGAGGGCGGCGACGCCGCCGTCCTCGGCGCGGTCGGCGAGGCCCTCGCCGGGGTCCGCAAGGCCAAGTCGGAGGCCAAGGTCGGCATGCGCGCCGAGGTCGCCTCGCTCGTGCTCGCCGGTCCCGGGCAGTGGGTCGCGCGCGTGAAGCAGGCGGAGGCCGACCTGCGCGCCGCGGGTCGCATCACTGCGACCCCGACCTATGCCGAGGCCGAGACCCCCGAGGTCCGCGACGCCGAGCTGATCCCGGTGGAGAAGCCGAAGGCCTGAACGCGGCGCAGCCCGTCCGGCTGCACCGTGATCCATGGGACGTCCCAGCCCGCGATGCCCAGCTCGTGGCCGGCGAACCGCCCCTCGTCGAGCAGGGTGACCTGGCCACTGGCGGGGTCGTAGACGTCGAGCACGCGGTCGCCGTCACCGGGCAGGACGAGGGTGACGTGGCGCGGCAGCGTGGCGCTGCCGATGTAGAGCAGGGCGGGCTCGCCGTCGGCGACCACGTCGACCAGGGTGCGGTGCGCCGCCCTCAGGGCTGCGGCACGCATCGGTCGGACCACGCGCAGCTCGTAGGTCGTGCCCCTGCGGGCGGCGCCGTACTCGAGCTCGGTCCTCGCACCCCACGGTGGCGTGCCGAGGGCACGCGGCCAGGGCAGGTTGAGCCGGCCGCCCGCCCCCCGCAGCCCGTTGGTCCGCGCCATCACCACCCGTTCGTAGGCAGCGAAGCGCGCCTGCTCGGTGGCGCCGGCCGGGGCGTCGCCCCGCGGCCCCTCCCCCGTGGTGATCCACCGCGCGAAGGCGGGGTTGACCAGCATCCGGGCCACCGTGAGGCAGGCGGAGCCACAGGTGACCGGGCTCTGCTGGACGGGCCCGGTGTCACCGACGCGCAACCGGAAACCCGAGGCCATGGCCCCATCCTCGCCGGTCGCGGCACACGGCGTCCAGCATCAGGGCGTCCAGCATCAGGGCGTCGCGACCGCCGCCTCCCGCCGGCCCGCCCGCGCGAGCAGGTGGGCCGGCGGCGAGGCCGACCAGGACACCGCCGGGGGCTCCCCGAACCTGGCCGGGCGGTCGGCGTCGGTGATGTGGTCGCGCGCCCAGGGCCACAGGTCGAGCGCCAGCACCGCGGGGATCGGCAGGTCCGCGCCCACGGACCGGCCCACGTCCCAGCCGTGCAGGGTGATCTCCAGGGCGCCGACGCCGCCGAGGACCTCCCGCGCGAGCCATGCCTGCCCGAGCGCGACCGGACCGTCCTGCGCGGGCACCCACTGCGCGACGAGGCTGCACGCCCGCTGGCGCACCCTGCCGAGGAGCTCCGCAGCCTCGCCGTCGCCGGCCACCGGCACCAGGCTCAACCGGGTGGCACCGGCCGCCTCGCCCAGGGCGGCGAGCGAGTCGTCCATGTGCACCAGCAGGTCGCGCAGGGACCACTGCGCGCACGGGGTGGGGCGGTCGAGGTCGGCCTCGCCCACGCGGGCCAGGCAGATCCGGGCGTAACCCACCGCCCGGTCGAGCAGCTCGATGGTCCGCGGGACCGTGGCCGGGGCCCCGGGCAGGGTCACGGCGCCCCGGCGCCGACGACGTGGTCCGCAGGGAGCGAGGCCGGGAGGCCGAAGGTGGCGAACAGCTCTGCGTCGAAGAACGCCGCCACGTGCTCCACCTTGCCGCCCCGCAGCGTGAGCACCTGGAGGTGGAACGGCGCGAACGTGCCGTCGGGCTGGCGCATGTAGAGCCCGTAGGCGGGCTGCCCGTTGGCGGTCGTGGCGACCATGGGCATGTCGTGCACGCCGCCGGGGCACTGGGTGTCGATGAGCCGGCCGATGTCCTGCGCACCGGAGTACCACCCGGTGTACGGCGGCATCTCCCAGACGGCGTCGGCGGTCAGCATGCCGACGATGGCCTGGATGTCCTTCTCCCAGAACGCCTTCACGTACCGCTCGAGCATCGCCTCCTTGTCCGGGTCCAAGGTCGTCTCGAGCGTGTCCTGGCTGACGTCGGCCTTCGCGAGCTGGGCGTGGGCCCGCTGCAGGGCGCTGTTGACCGCGACCTCGGTCGTGTCGAGTGCCTGCGCCACCTCCGAGGCCCTCCACCGCAGCACGTCGCGCAGGATGAGCACGGCCCGCTGGCGCGCCGGCAGGTGCTGTAGGGCCGCCACGAACGCCAGGCGGATGCTCTCGCGCTCGGCGACGATGGTCGCCGGGTCACTGGACTCGCCGACCACCAGCGGGTCGGGCACCGGCTCGAGCCACGTGACCTCGCTCGACTGGGCGAGCTGGTCGCCGGGGCTGCTCGCGGGGGCACCCAGCCCGGTGGGCAGCGGCCTCCGGTCCTTGCCCTCCAGCGCCGTGAGGCAGACGTTCGTCGCGATGCGGTAGAGCCAGGTGCGCACCGACGACCGCCCCTCGAACCCCTCGAACGAGCGCCAGGCGCGCAGGTAGGTCTCCTGCACCAGGTCCTCGGCGTCGTGGATCGAGCCGGTCATCCGGTAGCAGTGCGCGGTGAGCTCGCGCCGGTAGCCGTCGGTCAGCTCGGGGAACGCAGCCTGGGCCGGGCGCTCCTTCGTGACGACGTCGGTGTCGCAGCGCTGGGTCATCGCATCCTCCTGGTCGGTCCCCCCTGCGCGAGCCGCAGCGCCGGGCTGGTGCTGCGGTCCCACCCTAGGCACAGGAGGACCACACGAGGACAGACTCCGACCTGCGCGGAAACTCATCGGCGGCTCGCTGACCAGCCGGAAGATAACGAAATGTCACCCATTCGCTGACCTCCCTGCAGGTGCGGCCGGAGGTTGCCTAGGGTCGGTGACCATGACGCGACGGGACGGGCTGCTCCTGGCCGGCGGCGGGGCGACCCTGCTGCTGGCTGCCTGGGTCTCCGCCTCCGGGCCGGTCGCGATCTTCGCCCGCCGGGACCTGTCCGGCTACGAGGCGCCGGCGCCCGGCGAGGACTACGGCACCACGCAGGCGGCGCGAGGCGAGGCCGAGAAGCTGTCCTCGGGCATGCCCGGGCAGGACCAGCCGCTGTTCGTCACGCTCATGACGTGGGCCTTCAAGGTCGCGCTCGCCCTGGTGGTCCTGGCCGTTCTCGTGGCGGCGGCGCGCGCCGTGCGTGAGTGGTGGCAGACCCGGGAGGAGCCTGACGACGGCGTGCCGCCCGGCAGCATCCTCCCCGAGGCGGTCCTGCGCGGCGCCGAGGAGGGCGAGGAGCTGCTGGCCACCGGCACCCCGGCCAACGCCGTGGTCGCCGCCTGGGTGGCCCTGGAGTCGGCCGTCCGCTCGGTCGGCATCCGCGACGACGCCTCCCTGACCTCCGCCGAGCTGGTCACCACGGTGCTGCGCTCCTACTCCGTGGAGCGGGCTCCCCTCGACACCCTTGCTGCCCTGTACCGCGAGGCGCGCTTCTCCACCCACCCGGTGGGCGAGGACATGCGTGAGCGGGCCCGGGAGGCACTGCAGCAGGTGCAGTCCGACCTGCGGCGGGTCCACCGCAGCGGCACCAGCGCTCCCGTCACCACGGGCCACCCCGGTCGGCGCGGATGAGGAGGAACCTCGCCGGTCTCGGCGCCGTACGGGTGCTCCTGCTCGCCCTCGCCGCAGTCCTGCTCGTCGGGGCGGTCACGGTCAGCGTCCCCGTGCTCTCCAGCGCCGGGCTCCTCGTGGCCTGCGTGGCCCTGGTCGCCGCACTCGGCGTCCTCGTCCAGGGGCTGTGGCAGTCGCGGGGCCACACCGACTGGTCTCACACCTTCGCCGCCCCCGCCCAGCCGCGAGGGGTCGACACCCGCATCACGCGGCTGGCGGGCGACGTGCGAGCGGCCGCGGCAGGCGACGCCGACGCGGGCCGCCGCCTGCACGCCGCGGTCTCGATGCTGGCCGTCGACCACCTCCGGCTGCGCCGCGGGCTGTCCCTGGCCGACGAGCCGGAGGCGGCAGGCGCCGCGCTCGGACCCGACCTCACCGCATACCTCACCCAGCCCCCGCCGAGCCGGTTGCCCGGCGACCGGCTCGCGGCGTTCACCACCACCCTGGAGGAGCTCTAGTGACGCAGTCCCCGACCCCGACCACCACGTTGACGCTTGAGCAGGTCTCGGCCCGCGCGGCCGACATCCTGGCCGAGGTCGAGCGCGCCGTCGTCGGCAAGCGGCGCAGCCTCGAGATCGTCCTGGCCGGTGTGCTGGCGGGCGGCCACGTGCTCATGGAGGACTTCCCGGGGCTGGGCAAGACGCTCGCGGCACGCTCCTTCGCCCAGGCCCTCGGGCTGGACTTCGCCCGGGCGCAGTTCACCCCCGACCTGCTGCCGAGCGACCTGACGGGCTCGTTCCTCTACGACCAGCGCACCCACGAGTTCACCTTCCGCCACGGCCCGCTGTTCACCGGGCTGCTGCTCGCCGACGAGATCAACCGCACGCCCCCCAAGACGCAGTCCGCCCTCCTCGAGGCGATGCAGGAGGGCCAGGTCACGGTCGAGGGCGAGACGTTCCGGCTGCCCCGCCCCTTCCACGTCCTCGCCACGGCCAACCCCGTCGAGTACGAGGGCACCTACCCCCTCCCCGAGGCCCAGCTCGACCGCTTCCTGATGCGCGTCAGCTTCGGCTACCCCACCGCCCGCGAGGAGTGGGACGTCCTGTCGCGCCGCATGGAGCGCCGCCAGGAGGCCCAGGAGGTCTCGCGCGTCACCGATGCCGCGGGGCTCATGGAGATGCAGCAGGCCGTCGAGACCGTGACCGTCGACGAGGGTGTCGGCCAGTACTGCGTGAAGCTGGCCGCGGCGACCCGCACGCACCAGAACCTGCTCATGGGCGCCTCGCCGCGCGGCTCGCTGGCGCTGCTGCTCACGTCGCGGGCGTATGCCGTGCTGCGCGGCCGCGACTACGTCACCCCCGAGGACGTCAAGGCCGTGGCGCACGCCTGCCTCGACCACCGCGTGACCGTCCGCCCCGAGCTGTGGATGAACGACGTGTCGGCGGCCAGCGTGGTCGACAGCGTGCTGTCGTCGGTGCCGACGCCCGCACCCGTCGGCGCCTCGGCCCGGACCGGCTTCGAGCGCCCGTGAGCGGAGCCCCCGCCGTGGGCGCCGCGGGCGGCGCGGAGGCCGCGGGCCTGCGGGTGTCCGGGCGGTGGCGGGCGACCCCCGCCCACGTCCGGGCCCTCGGCCTGGGCGTCCTGCTCGTCGCCCTCGGCGTCGTACTGCGGCGCCCCGACGCCTTGGTGCTCGGCGCACCCCTGCTCGTGGTCGCCCTGTGGTCCAGCGTCCACCGACCCACGGCCGACCCCGAGCTGCGCGTCCGCACCACCGCGCCGCTGCTGCGTGAGGGACAGGCCACCGCCTGGCGGGCGACCCTCGAGCCCACCGCCCAGGTCGAGGAGGCAGGACTGACACTCCTGCCGACACCGCACACCGCGTACGACCCCGGCTCCCGCTCCGTGGCCGCCGCGGTCGACCCGCACGGCACCGAACCCACCGTCCTGTCGGTCACCTGTCGCAGCACCCGGTGGGGACACCGCACGCTCGGGCCGGCCACCCTGGCCCTGAGCAGCGCCCTCGGCGGCTTCCGCTGGGAGCCCGAACCGATCTCCCTCCCGGCCGTCCCGACCGTGCCGCTCCCCGACACGTTCACGGCCCGGGTGGCCGTGCCGCACCCCGACGGCCTCGTCGGCCAGAACCGCTCCCACCACCCCGGTGACGGAGGGGAGCTCGACCAGATCCGGCCGTTCCGGTTCGGTGACCGGCTGCGCCGCGTCCACTGGCCCGTCTCCGCCCGCACCGGGCAGCTGCACGTCACCGCGACGCACGCCGACCAGGACAGCGAGATCCTCCTGCTCGTCGACGCCATGCACGACATCGGGCGCAGCGAGGGCGTGGACGGCTCCGGCAGCAGCCTCGACAACGCGGTGCGCGCTGCCGGCGCCGTGGCCGAGCACTACCTGCGGGCCGGCGACCGGGTCGGCCTCATCGTCCTCGGCGCCCGTGACCTGCCTCCCGTGACCGCCGCCGCCGGGCCCAACCACCTGCGCCGGCTGCTGGACGCCCTGGCCCGCACCAGGGTCGCCGACGGCACGGTCAGCGACGAGAAGCGCCTGCGGGCGCAGCTGCGGCACCACGTCTCGGCCGGCACCCTGGCGGTCATCCTCACGCCCGCCGTGTCCCCCGACGTGCTGGCCCACGCGGTGGGGCTGTCCCGGCGGGGCATCTCGGTGGTCACCGTCGACACCCTCCCCGCCGAGCTCGCCTCGCCCGACCTTCCCGCAGAGCGCCTCGCCGACATCGCCGCGACAGCCGCAGAGCACCCGGACGAGACCCGGCTGGCGTGGCGGATCCGGCTGCTCGAGCGCTCACGCGAGATGGCCCGGGCCCGGGAGGCCGGCGTCCCCATCGTGCCGTGGGCCGGTCCGGGCACCCTCGACCTGGTGCTGCGTGACCTCGGTCGCCGCTCCCGCGCTCCCCGGGTGGTGAGCCGGTGAACGCCGCCACCGCACCACGCCGTCCCTCGACCAACCGCCTCGCCTCGGCCCTGTCGCTGTCTCGGTCGCAGGCCGCCGTCCGCGCACTGCTCGTCGTGGCGTCCTTCGCCCTCGTCGTCCTGACCCTGGTCGCCGCGCCGCACGCGCTCATCGTGGCCGCCGTGGCGCTCGTACCGCTCACCCTGTGGGCCGCGTGGCGCCCGGAGTCGCCGTGGGCGACCGTGCTCGTCGTGGGCCACGTCCTGCACTGGGTGGCCACCGTGCCCGTGCCGGCCGGCGCCGGTGCCTGGTTGCGGCTGCTCGGCGCGGCGTGGCTGCTGCTTGTCGTCCACCTGGCCGCCGCGCTGACGGCGAGCCTGCCGCCCGGCGCACCGCTCCCCCG
>NZ_JBFRFA010000017.1:0-78210 GCF_052114585.1 Pedococcus sp. 2YAF34 | reverse complement strand
GGCGCGGACCGGGCTGAGGCCGTGCGCCGGGCAGCGGCGGCGGGGGCGGCTGCGGTCCGCCACCACGGCGCCCAGCCCGACCCGGCCCTGTAGTCGACCGCTCGACGGCGAACCCTCGCCGCGAGTTCGCGTGGAGTTCACCCGGAGCCGGTCGGATGGGGCTGCTGCGCCCCGTGGCGCACCCTTCCTGCTCGAGAACGGACCTGCGCATGCCCCTGTCCCGTCGTTCCCTCCTGACCTCCGGCGCCGCCACCGGCGCCGGCCTCGTCGTCGCCGGCGCCCTGCAGCCGGCCGCCGCCCTCGCAGCCCCGGCCACGCCCGCCCACGGTGGCTCGCGGACCCGGCTCTTCCCGCCGCTCACCCACACCGAGGGTGACCTGCTGGCGCTGCCCCGTGGCTTCTCCGCCACCCCCGTCGCAGTGTCCGGCAGCACCGAGGTGCACGACGGCACCGGCAAGGTCGTCGGCGCCACCCCCGAGCGACCCGACGGCACGCTCGTCGTGGCCGGCCCGCGCGGCTACCGGCTGGTGCAGAACCACGAGGCGTCGCCGGGCAGCGCCGCCCCGGTGCCGTTCGTCGAGGGCACGGTCTACGACCGCGGCGCGCTCGGCGGCGGGTGCACCGTCATCGAGACCACCCGCCAGGGCGCTCGCGTCTCGGAGTGGGTCGGCCTGTCGGGCACCATCAGCAACTGCGCCGGCGGCCCGACGCCGTGGGGCAGCTGGCTCACCTGCGAGGAGACCGAGGCCAAGGCCGGCACCGGTGGCCTCGAGAAGGACCACGGTTACGTCTTCGAGGTGTTCGCCGGCGCCCCGACCGACCAGGTGCCGCGGCCCATCGCCGCCTGGGGCCGTGCGCCCCACGAGGCCGTCGTCGTCGAGCCGAGCCGCCAGCGGGTCTACCTGACCGAGGACGCCAGCAAGCCGACCGGCCTGCTCTACCGCTGGACGGCACCCGCGGGCTACAAGCTCCGCGCCGGCATCGCCGACCACCTCGGCCCGGACGACGGCACGCTCGAGGCGCTCGCCGTGGTGGGTCCCGACGGCGGCATCCTCCCGGACCTCGCCTACGTGACCGCGGGCCAGATCGGCCGTCCCTTCGCGACCCGCTGGGTACGGGTGCCCGACCGCCACGCGCGCGACACCTCCCTGCGCAAGCAGTTCGCCGACGGTGCCGTCACCCACTCCAAGAAGCTCGAGGGCGCGTGGGGTGACCGCCGCGGCATGTACTTCGTGGCCAGCTTCGCCTTCGCGGCCGGTGACCTGCCCGCCGACGCGACGCCGCACGACGGACAGCTCTGGTACTACGAGTACGCCACCTCGACGCTCACGCTGGTCGCCTACTACCCGTACAACCCGCTCCTGCACAGCGAGACGCTGGACCCGGAGACGGGTCTGGGCCGCAGCCTCGACCTGGCCTTCGACGGCCCCGACGGCTGCCACGTCTCGCCCTACGGCAGCCTGGTCCTGTCCGAGGACGGCAACACCGCCAACCACCTGCTCTCGTGGAGCCGCGAGACCGGCGCCCAGGCGATCGCGCGCAACCTCATCGTCCAGGAGCGCACGGCGGCCGGCGTCCCGGTCTACAGCGAGATGACGGGACCGTGCTTCTCGCCCGACGGGCGCGTGCTGTTCGGCAACGTCCAGGAGCCCGGGCACGTCTTCGCGATCAACGGCCCCTGGCGCACCTACCTGGGCTGAGGCCCTTCCCGGCCACGGTGACCGACGCGCGCCGCCCCTGGCGCCGTCGTCGAGCCCGTGACCGACACCGGCCGGCCGCGACCTCGGGGGAGAGTCGCGGCCGGCCGCGTTGTGCCGCGCCGTGTCGTGCTGTCAGCTGGGGCGCACGACGAGGACGACCTGGTTGCTGCGCACCCGGGTCAGGACGATGACGGCCTCGGTGTGCCCCTTCGCGGGCAGGCGCAGCTGGCGGCGCAGGAGGTCGGCGTCGATGCTGACGCCGCGCTTCTTGATGGTGAGGCGGTCGATGCCGTGGTCGCGCAGCCAGCCGCGCAGGGCCTTGACGTTGAAGGGCATCGCCTCGACGACGGCATACCGGCGCGCGTAGGGGACGTCGACGGAGCGGAAGGACCCGACGTAGCCGACCCCGGTGTCGAGCTCCGCCCCGTCGGTGGCCGCGGTGAGGGCTGGTACGAGGCCTGCACGCAGCACCGCGCGGTCGGGCTCGTAGAGCCACGGCCCGACGTCGGCGAGGTTGACCAGGGTGGGCGCCGTGGAGTCGCCGTCGTGCTCGGTGACGTGGACCGGCGACGCGCCCTCGTGCAGCAGCACCGCGGTGCGCCCCGGCGTGCGGGCCAGCGGCCCGAACCACACGGCGCACTCGACGACCTCGCCGTCGACCGAGGTCCACTGCGCCTCTGCGCCGGTGGGGAGGGCCGCGTGGGGGAAGGCCGGGCTCAGCTTCGCCCCGGTCGCAGGCAGGTCGCGGGCGAGCGCCTGCACCGTGTCCCACGAGGGTGACATCTCGTCGAGCCGGAAGAGCCGGCGCGTGCGTCCGCTGACGTCGGCGACCCCGGGGGTGCGCCGCGCCGGGTCCAGCCAGGCGCCGACGCCCCGGGCACCCTCGCCCGCAGGCGGCGTGAACTCCTCGGCCAGCCCCTGCTGGGCCGAGGACTCGGGCCAGTGGCGGAGGTTGACGCCCGCGATCGCGGCGGTCACCTCGTCGGCGTCGACGGCCCGCACCCGCAGGTCGAGGCCGGCCATGGCCATGGCGTCGGCGCCGATGCCACACCCGAGGTCGTGCACGGTGTGGATGTCCGCGGCCCGGAAGCGCTGCGCGTGCTGCGCGGCGACGTTGAGCCGGGTCGCCTGCTCGAGCCCGTCGGAGGTGAAGAGCATGCCCTGGGCGAACTCGCCGAACTTCGCGGTCGCCCGCGCCCGCAGCCGGGCCTGGTTGAGGGCGGCGGCGACGAGGTCGGGCTCGAACCCGGCATCGCGCAGCCGCTGCTGGAGGCCGAGGGCCCGCGACTCGTCGTAGGGCGGAAGGGACTGCAGCAGCCCCCACCCCTCACCGGTCGTGAGCCGGCGGAGCAGGGGGAGGTCCATGGCGAGCATTCTGGCGTATCCCGACCGGCCGGTCCGTGGGCCGGTCGGGTGGGGTGCGCGGGCGCCTCGGGTGCGGGTGTGCGGTGGTGGCTCAGCCCTGGGTGGAGAGGGTGACCGTCCCGCTCGCGCGCGGGTGCGAGCAGGCCGTGCCCGAGCAGGCGCTCAGGTCCACCGCCGCCTCACCGGAGCCGACCGCGAACGCGGTCGGACCGGAGACGACGAGGTGCCAGGTGTGCGTCGTCCCGTCGCAGGTGAGGTCGACCGGGGTGGCGATCCCGGAGGTGGTGCCCTGGATGAGCCCGCCGCCGATCGCCCCGGTGGCGCCCGCCGCGCAGGAGTATCGGCCGCTGAGGGCCACCTTCCCGTCGCTCGCGACCGTCCCGGTCGGGTCGAGGGTCGCCTGCGCAGCCGGTGCCGTTGCCGGGGCCCGGAACGTGACCGACACGGTCGTGGCGCCCTGGGCGGTGTCGGAGAGGACGGCGACCCAGAACGGGCCGGTGGGTCCGGGCGAGGCGGTCAGGACCGGCCCGCCGCTGCACCCCATGAGTACGTTCGCCTTGGGGTCCGACAGGAGCGCGATCGCGACGGGGTGGTCAGAGGCCGACGCGTCGACGACGAACCCCGCGCCGTCCGGGTCGTCGTAGCGGAACCACACCGCACGGTCGGCCGTCGGGAGCCCGCAGTCCTGGGCGAGCCCGGTCTCCAGCCGGTCCAGGCTCGCTGCCGCCACACCCTCCCGCAGCGTCGTCGGCAGGTCGGCCACCACCGTGGCCCCGCGGTAGGAGTCGTTGCGTGGACGGGGTGCGGAGGGGGCCGGGTGCCCGGTGGGCGTGCTCCGGGTCGTGGCGGCGGGCGACGGGGTCGACACCGTCCGGGGAGCGGCGCTTGCGGCGTGGCTCGGCAGGGCTCGCGGCCTGGTGGTCACGGCCCGGGGGTGCGCAGCAGACGCGGTGCCGGTCGTGGACGTGGCGCGCGAGGTGGTGACGGCGACAGGCGCGCTGCGGGTCGCCGTGGCGTCCGTGGTGCCTGCAGCCACCGTCAGGGCGGCCGGGGGACGGTCGGCAGGGGCGCTGGATGCAGGGGCCGGCGCAGTGGTCGGTGGTGCCTGGCCGGTGCTGGCCGCGGCACCGGCGACCGGCAAGAGGGCCACCGCGGACGCGAGAGCGATGGCGGCGTGTGTCGACTTCATCAAGTTCCCCCCGGAAGCTGGTGAGGGCTCCCGGTGAGCCCTCACCCCTCCAGACGCGTGCCGTCGTCGCGAGGTTGTCGCGCGATCACGCAGGTCCGCCGGAGGGTCCAGGCCAGGCGGGGCAGGTCACGCGTGACAGGTCACGCGGGGCGCTTCCACTCGTACGGCGTGGTGGTGGAGACCTTGACCAGCCCGGCCCGCTCGAGGATGGGGCGGGAGAACTCGGTCGAGTCGCTGTTGAGGTAGCGCTTGCCGTGGGCGAGGGCCGAACGGGCGCGAGCGGCCGTCAGCGCGCGGTAGATGCCTCTGCCGCGCCACTGCGGCAGCGTGGCGCCGCCCCAGAGCCCGGCGAACTCGGTGCCCGCGACCGGCTCGAGCCGCCCGGCGCTGACGACCTCGTCATCCGCCTCCGCGACCCACATCTCCATGTCGTCCCGGGTCCGCAGCCGGTGCAGGATCTGCTCGGCCATCTCCGCCTCGCGCTCGGGGGAGTCGCCGAAGACCTCCGCCTGCATCCTCAGCATCGCGCGGACGTCGGCCTCGTCGGTGACCTGTCGCACCCGCACGCCGTCCGGCAGGTCGACGTCGCCGGCGAGCAGGTGCGCGTCGCCGACCATGACCGACTCCGGTTCGTCCGGCACGAACCCGTGGTCGACGAGCGCCTCGTGCAGGCCCGGCGCGTGGTCGTGGCCGCGGGTCTTCCACTCGACCCGGACGATGTCCGGCAGCGCCTCGTAGTGGGCCAGCGCGCCGCGGACGAGCTCACGCACCGAGGCCTCGTCCGCCGGCCGGCCGTCGACGTCAAGGCTGCGGTAGCTGATGAAGCCGCGACCGCCGAGGAAGGTGGCCAGGACCAGCGGGCCGAGCCGGTCGACCACGACCGCGGACGGCACCTCCGCCTCCTCCCTCAGCTGGGAGTCGTAGGCGTGGAGCAGGGCGGCGGCGCTGGCGGCATCGGTCACGGCGACGACCCTGCCGGGGTGCGTGGTCCCGTGGCAATCGGGTTTCGCCGACGGCCGCCGCATCCGCCCTCGGCGAACATGGCGGGAACCGTTGGCACTCGAGTTGACCGAGTGCCAACTCCGTCTCTAGATTTGCCGTTGGCACTCAGGTTCGTCGAGTGCTAACGAGCCACCCGGTCGACCCCCGCGACGGCGACCGGACGGCAAGCACTCGGCACCACCCGGCAGTACCCGCACCATCCACCTGTCACTCCGACATTCCCGAAGGGGAGGTCCTCATCGTGTCGGTTTCCATCAAGCCGCTCGAAGACCGCATCGTCGTCAAGTCCGTCGAGGCCGAGCAGACCACTGCGTCCGGTCTCGTCATCCCGGACACCGCGAAGGAGAAGCCCCAGGAGGGCGAGGTCCTCGCGATCGGTCCCGGCCGCATCGACGACAACGGCAACCGTGTCCCGCTCGACGTCACCGTCGGCGACCGGGTCATCTACAGCAAGTACGGCGGCACCGAGATCAAGCACGGCGGCGAGGAGTACCTCATCCTCTCCGCGCGCGACGTCCTCGCCATCGTCGGCTGAGCATTCGCACCTGATGAGTGACGTGCCCTGTATGCCGACTGGTCGGCATACAGGGCACGTTGCCTTCGTTCCCTGATTTTCGCTGCTAGAGAAGGACTTTCATGGCTAAGACGCTGGAGTTCAACGACTCCGCTCGCAAGTCGCTCGAGCGTGGTGTCGACGCGCTCGCGAACGCGGTCAAGGTGACGCTCGGCCCCAAGGGCCGCAACGTCGTCATCGACAAGAAGTGGGGCGCCCCCACGATCACCAACGACGGCGTGACCATCGCCCGAGAGGTGGAGCTCGAGGACCCGTACGAGAACCTCGGCGCCCAGCTCGCCAAGGAGGTCGCGACCAAGACCAACGACGTCGCCGGCGACGGCACCACCACCGCCACCGTGCTCGCCCAGGCCATGGTCAAGGAGGGCCTGCGCAATGTTGCCGCGGGTGCTGCTCCGGCCGGGCTCAAGCGCGGCATCGACCAGGCCGTCGAGGCCGTCTCCGAGCGCCTGCTCGCGACCGCCCGCGAGATCGAGGGCAAGGACGAGATCGCCCAGGTCGCCGCGCTGTCCGCGCAGGACCAGGTCATCGGCTCCACCATCGCCGACGCGTTCGACAAGGTCGGCAAGGACGGCGTCATCACCGTCGAGGAGTCCTCGACCGCGACGACCGAGCTCGAGTTCACCGAGGGCATGCAGTTCGACAAGGGCTACATTTCGCCCTACTTCATCTCCGACGCCGAGCGCATGGAGGCTGTCGTCGAGGACGCCTACATCCTCATCAACCAGGGCAAGATCTCGGCCATCGCCGACGTCCTCCCGGTGCTGGAGAAGGTCGTCAAGAGCGGCAAGCCGCTGCTGATCATCGCCGAGGACATCGACGGCGAGGCGCTGTCGACCCTGGTGGTCAACAAGATCCGCGGCACGTTCAACGTCGTGGCCGTCAAGGCCCCCGGCTTCGGCGACCGCCGCAAGGCGATGCTGCAGGACATGGCCACCCTCACCGGCGGCCAGGTCATCTCCGAGGAGGTCGGGCTCAAGCTCGACCAGGCCGACCTCGACGTGCTGGGCCAGGCCCGCCGCATCGTCGTCACCAAGGACACCACCACGATCATCGACGGCGCCGGCTCGACCGACGACGTCACCGGCCGGGTCAACCAGATCAAGGCCGAGATCGAGCGTACCGACTCCGACTGGGACCGCGAGAAGCTCCAGGAGCGCCTCGCCAAGCTCGCCGGTGGCGTCTGCGTCATCAAGGTCGGTGCCCACACCGAGGTGGAGCTCAAGGAGAAGAAGCACCGCATCGAGGACGCCATCTCGGCGACCCGCGCGGCCATCGAGGAGGGCATCGTCGCCGGCGGCGGCTCCGCCCTCGTCCACGCTGCCTCCGTCATCGACGACCTCGGCCTCGAGGGCGACGAGGCGACCGGCTCGCTGATCGTCAAGAAGGCCGCGGCCGAGCCGCTGCGCTGGATCGCCGAGAACGCCGGCCTCGAGGGCTACGTCGCCGTCTCCAAGGTCTCCGAGCTCGAGCCCGGCAACGGCCTCAACGCGGCGACCGGCGAGTACGTCAACCTGATCAAGGCCGGCGTCATCGACCCGGTCAAGGTCACCCGCTCCGCCCTGCGCAACGCCGCCTCGATCGCGTCGATGGTCCTGACCACCGACACGCTCGTCGTGGAGAAGAAGGAAGAGGAGCCGGAGGCCGTCGGCGGCCACGGCCACGGCCACGGTCACTGACCTCACGCCCAGCCGGGGCTGAGTGCGGTTCGTCCGCGCCGTACCTCGCGAAGGCCCGTCCCCACACCGGGGGCGGGCCTTCGTCGCGTGCTTGGACGCCGCTACCGCGCGGTGGCGCCGCGCCGCGGTCCAGGTCCATTCGCGCCGGATCTGTCCCGAACCGCCCCTGGTGGGCGGTCACGAGGGCGATTGGTGACTGATCCGGCGTGTGTCGCCCCGGCGGCACGACCGGTATGGCGCCCGCGGTGATGCCGGTGCGACGCTGGGGTGGTCGTCCGGCAGAGCGAGGTGGTCGTGGCGCGACAGTGGGCCGAGGCGCCGGGCTTCGACGAGTACGTCATCGCCCGGGGGAGCGACCTGCTGCGGACAGCCTGGCTCCTCACGGGTGACGAGCGGGGCGCGGAGGGGCTGGCCCGCGCGACGCTCGACGCGGCCTACCCGCAGTGGTCGCAGCTCGTGGCCCGCGGAGCGGGGTCGTACGACGCCGAGCTGCGCCGCGCCCTCGTCACCACTTACCTGCACCGGTCGCGTCGCCGACGCCCCGACGCGCTGCCGACCTCGTCGCGCACCCCACGACCACCGACCGGCTCGGGTCTGCGGTCGGCGGACGTGTGGCACGCCCTCGACGAGCTGCCGCGCCAGCAGCGGGTCGTCGTCGCCCTCGCGGTCCTCGACGGGCTCGGGGACACCCAGGTCGCGCAGGCGCTCGACGCGGCGACCGGGGACGTGCGGCGGCTCAGGGAGCACGCCGTGTCCGCCCTCGCGCACCGCCTCCACGTCAGGGAGGACCGCGTGGCCGACCTGCTGGACGCGCTCGTCCCCGCCGACCCCCCGGTCGACGCGCTGCTGGCGCGACCGCCGCGTCGGGCCACGTCATGGCGAGCCGTGCGCGACTGGGTCGCCTTGCTCGCGGGCCTGGCGGTCGTGGCCGTGGTCGTGGGGCTCGTCGGACCCCGTGGCGGTGGGGGCGACGTGATACCGTCGCCTCCCCCGCAGACGTTGGAGCCTTTGTCCTGTCGTACCAACGCGCCGCCGCCCTCACCACCCGCGGCCAGCGCGGTCCCGTTGCACACGCGGTACGTCGCGGTCCTGGTCTGCGCCCAGACCGACGAGGGCTCGGTGTGGGAGAACTCCCTGCCGCCCGACGAACCGGTGACCGCGCCGCAGGCGCTCGACGCCCTCGTGCTCGACCCGCGGGGCGCGCCTGGCCCGTGCCCAGCCCTGCCCGAGGGCCCTGCCTTCCGGGTGCTCCTGCGCAGTGCCGACGGCAGCCTCACGACGTGGGCCAACGAGGGGCTGGCCTGCAACGGGTGGCCGGCCCTGGCCCACTACTACTGGGCGCTCGCCGAGCAGGGCGCCGGGCCCGCCGTCGAGGCGGACGGGTTCCTCGGCTGCCCCTCGACGCTCGGCACCCCCAGCGCCCCGAGGGGTCGCGCCCCGTCAGCTCCCACGACCAGCGCCGTCGCGGGCCTGGCCAAGGGCACCGTGCTGGCCTCGGCGACCGCCTGCCTGCACCCGGCCGTCCAGCTCCAGGCCGCGACGCCGCCCAGCTTCCGTGCCGTGCGGGGGGCGGTGCTCGGTGCGCCCGCCCTGGCCCAGCTCAACGCCGACCTCGCGGCGAGCGGGTCGCGGCGCGGCCCGCGCCTGGCCTGCGCCGGCGGCCCCTGGACCTACGCGCTGCGGGCGCGCACCAGCAGCGGACGTGTCGTCGAGCTCACGAGCGGCTGCGCCCGCGAGTTCGCGGTCGACGGGCACGCGCGCGACACCTGGCCGGTCAGCCGGGAGACGACGAGCATGCTGCGCGCCCTCCTCGTGGCCAACTAGGACAGGTCGAGGAGCGAGCGCCAACCAGCGACGGCCGACCAGCGACGGTCGACCAGCGAGATCCGGACCACCGTGGGTCCTCAGCCGCCGGCGACGACCCTGATCACCTGGTCGGCGAAGGTGACGGTCTGCCCGGGGCGGACCTGGGCTCCGCGCCGTACCTCCACGGCACCGTCGACCGTGACCTCTCCGAGCTCGATCACCGAGCGCGCCATCGCGCCGTCGTCGACGACGCCGGCGAGCTTGAGCAGCTGGCCGAGCCGGATGGACTCGTCGCGGATGGGGACCTCGTGCTCGGCGCTCACCCGGCGAGTCTACGGAGCGTCAGCTGGCGGCCGGCACGGTGTCGGGGCCGCGACCGGCGTAGTGGGCCTCGCGCTCGTCCTCGGTCATGGCGCCCCACACGCCGTACGGCTCCCGCACCCGCAGGGCGTGTTCGCGGCACTGGCGCAGCACGGGGCAGGCGAGGCAGACCTCCTTGGCCTCTGCGTCACGCGACCGGCGGGCGGGCCCGCGCTCACCCTCGGGATGGAAGAAGACGTCGGGGTTGACCCGGCGGCAGGAGCCCTCGAGCTGCCAGTGCCACAGGTCTGCGACGGGTCCAGGAAGTCGCGACAGCTCGGCCATGTCCGTCCCCGCTCCTGCGGCACCGTGCCGCTCGTCCGCGACGCTACCGGCGCTGACCTGCACCGATACCAACGCGCGGTATGGACTTGTTCAAGCGCAGGCCACGTTCTGGGCGGCCTCGGCGGCTGCCTTACGATTGGGCAATGAGCCTTGGGTTTGACGACCGCCTCCCCGCCCTCGCCGAGCAGCCGGCCGAGGTCGAGGAGCACGACCCGTTCGGCAAGCTCGGCCTCACCTACGACGACGTCCTCCTGCTGCCCGGTGAGACCGACGTCATCCCCTCCGACGTCGACACGACGGCCAGGCTCACGCGCGAGATCTCATTGCGGATCCCGTTGGTGTCGGCCGCGATGGACACCGTGACCGAGTCGCGGATGGCGATCGCCATGGCCCGCCAGGGCGGCCTCGGCGTGCTGCACCGCAACCTCTCGATCGAGGACCAGGCCTACCAGGTCGACCTCGTGAAGCGGACCCAGACGGGGATGATCAGCAACCCCATCACCATCGGCCCCGACGCCACTCTCGAGGAGCTCGACCGCATCTGCGGCGAGTACCGCGTCTCCGGCCTGCCGGTCGTGGCGCCCGACAACACCCTGATCGGCATGATCACCAACCGCGACCTGCGCTTCACCCCCGTTGCGGAGTGGGCGGGCACCCGGGTGCGCGACGTCATGACCCCCATGCCGCTGGTCACCGGCGGCGTCGGTATCTCGCGCGACGACGCGACGGCGCTGCTGCGCCAGCACAAGCGCGAGCGCCTGCCGCTCGTCGACGACCAGGGACGCCTCGCCGGCCTCATCACCGTCAAGGACTTCGTGAAGTCCGAGCAGTTCCCCCACGCGAGCAAGGACGACCACGGGCGCCTGCTCGTCGGCGCGGCCATCGGGTTCTTCGGCGACGCGTGGGAGCGCGCGACCACGCTCGTCGAGGCCGGCGTCGACGTCCTCGTCGCCGACACCGCGAACGGCCACGCCCGTCTCCTGCTCGACATGATCCGCCGGCTCAAGGCCGACCCGGCCACCCGCCACGTGCAGGTCATCGGCGGCAACGTCGCCACCCGCGCCGGGGCCCAGGCCCTCGTCGACGCAGGGGCTGACGGCGTCAAGGTCGGGGTGGGCCCGGGCTCCATCTGCACCACCCGCGTCGTCGCCGGCGTCGGTGTGCCGCAGGTGACCGCGATCCACGACGCGTCGCTGGCGTGCCGCCGGGCCGGGGTGCCGGTCATCGGCGACGGTGGCCTGCAGTACTCCGGCGACATCGCCAAGGCCCTGGTGGCCGGCGCCGACACCGTCATGCTCGGGTCGCTGCTGGCCGGCTGCGAGGAGTCACCCGGCGACCTCATCTTCGTCAACGGCAAGCAGTTCAAGTCCTACCGCGGCATGGGCTCGCTCGGCGCGATGGCCTCTCGCGGAAAGAAGTCCTACTCCAAGGACCGCTACTTCCAGGCCGATGTCGCCAGCGACGACAAGATCGTCCCGGAGGGCATCGAGGGCCAGGTCGCCTACCGCGGCCCGCTCGGCAACGTCGTCCACCAGCTCGTGGGCGGCCTCGCGCAGTCCATGTTCTACGTCGGGGCCAACACCGTCCCGGAGCTGCAGACCCGGGGCAAGTTCGTCCGCATCACCTCGGCGGGCCTCAAGGAGAGCCACCCGCACGACATCCAGATGACCGTCGAGGCGCCCAACTACGGCAGCCGCTGACCGACCGACGGCGCAGCGGCGTCGAGAGTCGGTACCAGTCCGGGATACGCAATCTGGGTGAGCCGCCCGGAGCGAGGCGGACCCTAGGCTGACGGCACGACCCAAGCAGAGTCGCAGCAGGGGATGGTCCACACAGATGTCGTCGCGCCGTGCCCTCGGTGGGGAGCGACGATCCCCAGACGCCCCGTCGGCGGTCGCCCCCCTCACCCGTCGACGGGGCGTCGCGGCGCCCGCGGCCGGACCGATAGCCTTGCGCGGTGACTGAGATCGAGATCGGCCGAGGCAAGCGCGGCCGCCGGGCCTACTCCTTCGACGACATCGCCGTCGTCCCCTCGCGTCGCACCCGCGACCCCGAGGAGGTCTCGGTCGGCTGGCAGATCGACGCCTACCACTTCGACATCCCGGTCATCGCGGCGCCGATGGACTCGGTCATGTCGCCGGAGTCGGCCATCGCGTTCGGGCGCCTCGGCGGCCTGCCGGTGCTCGACCTCGAGGGCCTGTGGACCCGCTACGAGGACCCCACCCCGCAGCTCGCGGAGATCGCCACGCTCGACCCGGCGACGGCGACCGCGCGGATGCAGGAGATCTACGCCCCCGAGATCCAGCCCGAGCTCATCGTCGAGCGGCTGCGCCAGGTCCGTGAGGCCGGCGTCACGGTCGCCGGTGCCCTGAGCCCGCAGCGCACGCAGCAGTTCTGGAAGCACGTCGTCGACGCCGGTGTCGACCTGTTCGTCATCCGCGGCACCACGGTCAGCGCCGAGCACGTCTCCGGCCGCGCGGAGCCGCTCAACCTCAAGCGCTTCATCTACGAGCTCGACGTCCCCGTCATCGTCGGCGGCGCCGCGTCGTACACGGCCGCGCTGCACCTCATGCGCACCGGTGCCGCAGGCGTCCTCGTCGGGTTCGGCGGGGGAGCGGCGCACACCACCCGGCGCACCCTCGGCATCCACGCCCCGATGGCCAGCGCCATCGCCGACGTCGCCGCCGCGCGCCGCGACTACCTCGACGAGTCCGGCGGCCGCTACGTGCACGTCATCGCCGACGGCGGCATGGGCGACAGCGGCGACATCGTCAAGGCCGTCGCGTGCGGTGCCGACGCCGTGATGCTCGGGGCGGCGCTCGCCCGCGCCACCGACGCGCCCGGCCGGGGCCTGCACTGGGGCCCCGAGGCCCACCACCAGGAGCTGCCGCGCGGCTCGCGGGTCGAGGTCGGCGCGGTCGCGCCGCTCGAGCAGATCCTCTTCGGGCCGGGCAAGCGGGCCGACGGCACCACCAACCTCGTCGGCGCCCTGCGCCGGGCGATGGCCACGACCGGCTACTCCGACGTCAAGGAGTTCCAGCGCGTCGAGGTCGTCGTCGCGCCCTACCAGGCGACCTGACTCACCTAACTTACTACTGGTAATGACGGGGGCGCCGACCTACGCTGCCCCTATGGCCCCGGACCTCATCGCCGACCCCGAGACCGACCCCACCGCGACGTATGCCGTGGACCCGGCGCTCGTGCGCCGGCTGGTCAGGCGGGTGGTCGCCGCCCCGCGGGCGGCCCAGCACGTGAGCCACACCCCCATGACCGGGGCGCCGCTGGCGTCCCTCCCGTTGTCCACGCGCGAGGACGTCGTGGTCGCCGTCGACGCGGCCCGGGCGGCCCAGCGGGCCTGGGCGCGCACCCCGATGGAGCTGCGCGAGCGGATCCTGCTGCGCTACCACGACCTCGTCCTCGAACGGCAGGTCGAGCTGCTCGACGTCGTGCAGCTCGAGTCCGGCAAGACGCGGCTCCAGGCGTTCGAGGAGGTCGCCGACGTCGCGCTCGTGGCGCGGCACTACGCCCGCAACGCGGCGTCCTACCTGCGACCGCGGCGACGGGCCGGGCTGTTCCCGGTCCTCACCCAGAGCACCGAGCACCACCACCCCCGCGGCGTCGTCGGCATCGTCAGCCCGTGGAACTACCCGCTGTCGCTGTCGGTCACCGACGCCCTGCCGGCCCTGATGGCGGGCAACGCCGTCGTCCTGCGCCCCGACCTTCAGGCGTCGCTCACCGCGCTGCAGGCCGTGCAGCTGCTCACCGAGGCCGGTCTGCCCGAGTCGGTGCTGCAGGTCGTGCTCGGCGACGGCCCCACCGTCGGGCAGGCGGTCGTCGACCTCACCGACTACGTCTGCTTCACCGGCTCCACCGAGACGGGGCGGCGGGTGGCGGGTTCGGTCGCCACACGCCTCGCCGGGTACTCCCTCGAGCTCGGCGGCAAGAACTCGATGTACGTCGCGGACGACGCCGACCTCGACAAGGCGGCGCAGGGCGCGGTCCGGGCCTGCTTCTCCTCGGCCGGTCAGCTGTGCATCTCGGTCGAGCGGGTGCTGGTCCACGCCTCCGTCGCCGACGAGTTCCGCCGGCGGTTCGTCGCCGCGGTCGAGGCGATGACCCTGGGCCCGGCACTGGCCTACGGCACCGACATGGGCTCGCTCGTGTCGGCGGCCCAGCTCACCAGGGTGGGTGACCACGTCGACGACGCGCGCGCCAAGGGGGCCACGGTCCTCACCGGCGGCCGCGCCCGCCCCGACCTCGGACCCTACTTCTACGAACCCACCGTCCTGGAGGGCGTCACGGCGGCGATGGACGTCCGCGACGACGAGACGTTCGGGCCGGTGGTGAGCCTCTACACGGTGCGCGACGACGACGAGGCCGTGCGCGTCGCCAACGACACCGACTACGGGCTCAACGCCAGCGTGTGGACCCGCGACACGGCCCGGGGGCGGCGGGTCGCGACGGCCATCCACGCCGGGACGGTCAACGTCAACGAGGGGTACGCCGCGGCCTGGGGTTCGGTCGCCGCGCCGATGGGCGGCATGAAGCAGTCCGGGGTCGGGCGACGACACGGCAGCGAGGGCATCCTCAAGTACACCGAGTCCCAGAACGTCACGGTGCAGCACGTCCTGCCCATCGCGCCCGTGGCCGGCCTGTCCGACGAGTCGTATGCCCGCGTGATGACCGCCGCGCTGCGCACCCTCAAGGCGGTCGGTCGCCGATGACCGCCACCGCCCCGGTCGACTCCGGCCTGCCCGTAGGCAGCCACGTCGACGTCCTCGTCGTGGGCTCCGGCTTCGGCGGCTCGGTCGCCGCGCTGCGTCTGGCCGAAAAGGGCTACCGGGTCCACGTCGTCGAGTCCGGCCGCCGGTTCCAGGACGAGGACTTCGCCAGGACGTCCTGGGACGTGCGTCGCTACCTGTGGGCGCCGCGGCTGAAATGCTTTGGGGTGCAACGGATCCACCGCCTGCCCGACGTCGTGGTCCTGGCCGGCGCCGGCGTCGGCGGAGGCTCGCTCAACTACGCCAACACCCTCTACGTCCCGCCGGAGTCGTTCTTCCGCGACCCGCAGTGGAGCGACATCACCGACTGGAAGGCCGAGCTCGAGCAACACTACGCGACGGCCTCGACCATGCTCGGCGTCGTCACCAACCCGTGCGATGGCATCGTCGAGGAGGTCATGCGCCGCACCGCCGAGGACCTCGGCGTCGGCGACACCTTCCGCAAGACCCCGACCGGCGTCTTCTACGGCATGCCCGGCAAGCGGGTCCCCGACCCGTACTTCGGCGGAGCAGGCCCCGAGCGCACGGGCTGCACCGAGTGCGGCAACTGCATGGTGGGCTGCCGCGTCGGCGCCAAGAACACGCTCGTCAAGAACTACCTCGCCCTCGCCGAACGGCTCGGGGCCACGGTCGAGCCGCTGCGCACCGTCGTGCGGGTCGCCCCGCGCCGCGGCGGTGGGTATGCCGTGACGCACGAGGCCACCGGCGCGTGGGTCCGCCGCGACCGGCGGACCGTCACGGCCGACCAGGTCGTGTTCGCCGGCGGCACGTGGGGCACCCAGAAGCTGCTGCACACCCTGCGGCAGGGCGGCGTCCTGCCCCGGCTCTCCTCACGGCTGGGCCACCTGACGCGCACCAACTCCGAGGCGCTGCAGGGCGTGATGCTCGAGAAGGTCCCGCCGGGCGACAACCTCTCGCGCGGGGTCGCCATCACCTCCTCGTTCCACCCCGACGCCGACACCCACGTGGAGAACTGCCGCTACGGTCCCGGCTCCAACCTCATGGGCGCGCTCGCGACGATCATGGTGCCCGGCGACAAGCTGCCCCGGCCGCTGCAGTTCGTCGTCGAGGCCGTCAAGCACCCGGTCGTGTTCGCGCGGTCGCTGTCGCAGTACCGCTGGAGCGAGCGCACCATCATCGGCCTGGTCATGCAGACCCGGGACAACTCGCTGCACGTCAACGGCAAGGCAGGGCTGTTCGGCGGCCGCAGCCTCACCTCGCGGCAGGGGCACGGCGAGCCCAACCCGACATACATCCCAGCCGGGCAGCGCGCGATGAAGGCGCTTGCCGTGCGGCTGTCCGCGGCCACGGGGTTGCGCGCCTTCGCGGGCGGCAGCCTCGGCGAGGTCGCCGACATCCCCATGACCGCGCACTTCCTCGGGGGAGTCGCCATCGGCTCGAGCCCCGAGCGTGGCGTCATCGACGCCTACCACCGCGTCTGGCACTACCCGGGGCTGCACGTCGTCGACGGCTCGGCCATCTCGGCCAACCTCGGCGTGAACCCGTCGCTGTCGATCACGGCCCAGGCCGAGCGCGCGATGGCCCTGTGGCCCAACAAGGGCGACCAGGACCCGCGACCGGAGCAGGGCGACGCCTACGTCGTGCTCGAGCCGGTCAAGGCCGCGAACCCGGCCGTCACGCGGTACGGCGCCGCCTGACGACGACGCTCCCTACGCTGCCCCCCTCAACGGTCGAGGGCGGCAGCTGAGGAAAGCCCCTGCGCCCCCTCAGCTACCGTCCCCCGTGGTGCGGCTGGAGATGAGCCGGGGAATGGAACCTCCAGCCGCACCACCCGGACAACGAGGCGGTATGGGGCGGGGTTACGCGTCGTCGAGCGATTTGTCCCGCGAGCCGCCGCCGGTGACGGGGGTGGGGGACTCGTCACGCCACGACGCCCACAGCGCTGCATACGCGCCGCCCGCTGCGACCAGCTCGTGGTGGGTGCCGATCTCGCTCACCAGGCCGTCCTCGACCACGGCGACGCGGTCGGCGTCGTGGGCCGTGTGCAGGCGGTGGGCGATGGCCACGACGGTGCGGCCCTGGACGACCGCCGCGAGCGACCGTTCGAGGTGCCGGGCGGCGCGCGGGTCGAGCAGCGACGTGGCCTCGTCGAGCACGAGCGTGTGCGGGTCGGCGAGGACGAGGCGCGCCAGGGCGAGCTGCTGCGACTGCGCCTCGTTGAGGGCGTGCCCACCACTGCCGACGACGGTGTCGAGGCCGTCGGGGAGGCCGGCGGCCCACCCGAGCGCGTCGACGGCGTCGAGCGCCTGCTCGAGGTCGTCCCGTGACGCGCCCGGGCGGGCGAGCAGCAGGTTGTCGGCGAGGGTTCCCACGAACACGTGGTGCTCCTGCGTCACGAGGGCCACCTCGCCGCGCAGCTCGGCGAGCTCGAGGTCGACCAGGGGCACGCCACCGACGTCGATGCGTCCCTCGCGGGGGCCGTCGACACCGGCCATCAGCCGGCCCAGGGTGGACTTGCCCGCGCCCGACGGCCCGACCACGGCCAGGCGCTCCCCGGGACGCAGCCCGAGGCTGACGCCGTGGAGCACGTCGTGGCCGGCGCGGTAGGCGTAGCGGACCTCGTCGACGGTCAGGTCGGAGCCGTCGGGGTGCTCGCCGGTCGCGCTGCGGTCCGGCGGGACCGACCCGACGCCGATGACTCGGGCCAGGGAGGTCGCGCCCACCTGGATCTCGTCGAGCCAGCTGAGGACCTCGTCCAGCGGGCCCACCATCTGGTGCACGTAGAGCGTGACCGCGGTCGCCGCGCCGGCCGTGATGGAGCCGTTGACCGCCAGCCAGCCACCCCAGAGCACCGCCGCCGCGGTCGGCACCGAGTAGCCGAAGACGACCGACGGGAACCACCGCAGGCGCAGGCCGAGGGTGTAGCGCTCGGCGCGGTAGCACTCGGCCAGCGCCTCGTGGAACCTGTTGCGCCGCACCGGGGCCAGCGACAGCGCGTCGATGGTGCGCGCCCCGTCGACCGTCTCCGCGACGACGCCGTTGAGCTCGGCGTAGGTCGCGCGCTCCCAGAGGTAGCCGTCGGCGGCGTAGCGCAGGTAGCGGCGAGTCGAGAACCAGTAGAACGGCAGCCCGGCAAGGATCGCGAGGCTCGCCAGCGGTGAGGTGAGCAACGAGGCGACGACGGTCATCGCGATCGTCATGCTCGCCACGAACAGCGACGGGATCCCGAACCGCACGACGTGCGACAGGGCCTCCACGTCGTTGGTCGTCCGGGCCACGAGGTCACCGGTGCCGGCGCGCTCGACCGTGGACAGCGGCAGGTTGACCGCGCGCGCCACGAACTGCTCACGCAGCTCGGCGAAGACGGTCTCGCCGAGGATGAACGACAGCCGGCGCGCAGCCCAGGTCAGCCCGGTCTGGGCCACGACCGCGACGGCGAGGCCGACGGCGAGGCGGTCGACGGCGCCGCGGGTGCCGTGCCCGCTGACCTCGTCGACGAGCCGGCCCACGAGCCACGGCCCGGCCAGCGCTGCGAGCGCCGCGAGCGCGTGCAGGCCGAGCACCTGGCCGAGCAGGCGGCCGTGGGTGCCCATCAGCTGGCGCGTGTGCGCCCAGACGGCACGCGAGTCCGCGACGGGAAGGGTCCGCCGGGTGGGGTCGGTGTTCACGTCTCGTCCTCCTCTGCGCGCAGTACGACGTGGCGGTAGCCGGGGTGGTGGTCGACGAGGTCGCGGTGCGTGCCCCGTGCGCTGACCAGGCCGTCCTCGAGCAGGACGACCTCGTCGGCCCGCCCGAGCAGGAGCGGGCTGACCGTGGTGACCACGGTGGTGCGCCCGCGACGGTGCTCGGCGAGCCGGTCGGCCACGCGCGCCTCGGTGTGCGCGTCGACCGCACTCGTGGGCTCGACCAGCACGAGGACCGGGGCATCGGTGAGCAGTGCCCGCGCCAGCGCGAGCCGCTGCCGCTGGCCACCGGAGTAGGAGCGCCCGCGCTCCTCCACGGTGCCGTCCAGGCCGCCGGGCAGGGCGTCGAGCACGTCGAGCGCGCTGGCTGTCTCCAGGGCCGCCAGCACCCGGGCGTCGGCGTCGGCGGAGCGGTCGACGTCGGCGTTGGTGCCGGCGCGGTCGTCACCACGCCGGCCGAGGAGCTGGTCGCGCAGGACCCCGGTGAACAGCCGCGGATCGGGCTCGCTGACGACGACGTGGCGGCGCACGTCCCGGATGGGCAGGTCGTCGAGCCGAGTGCCACCCCAGGTCGTCTGGTGCGGGCCGGGGCCGTGCCGCCCGAGGCGGTCGGCCACGGCGGCCGACTCCTCCGGCCGGGCCGACACCAGGGCGGTGAGGCGCCCACCGCGCACGACGGTCCCGGACAGCGGGTCGACGAGGTCGGCGTCCGCGTCGGGCAGCGGCGCCGTCGCGGGCCGTGCCTCGTCGTGGTCCGGCTGGACGGCCAGGACGCGCAGGATCTTGCCCGCGGCGATGTGCGCGCGGATGCCGCGGTCGACGACCTCGATGGCCGTCTGCAGCGGCATGGTGAGGAACGCGGTGTAGCCGTAGAACGCCACCAGCTGTCCCGCGCTCAGCCGTCCGTCGACTGCCTGCCGCGCGCCGAGCCAGGTGACGAGCACGACGAAGACGCCGGGCAGCAGCACCTGGGCCGAGTCGAGCGCGGCCTGGATGCCGGCCACGTGGACGCCGCGGTGACGCACGCGCTGCGACTGCTCCTCGTAGCGGCGCAGGAAGGTCTGCTCGCCGCCGATGCCGCGCAGCACCCGCAGCCCCGCGACGGTGTCGGCGCCCAGGGTCGTCAGGCGGCCGGCCTCCTCGCGCTGCAGGGCCTGGCGACGCTGCAGCGGGCGGACGATGAGCGTGAGCCCGGCGAGCATGACCGGGCCGCCACCGAGGACCAGCAGGCCCAGCGGCGGTGACGCGGCGAGCAGGATCGCGCCGACGACGATGTAGCTGACCACCGCCCCCGCCAGCCGACCCATCGCGTCGTACACACCGCCGAGCCGCATGATGTCGTTGGCGAACACGGTGACGACCTCGCCCGACGGCATGACGCGGGTCAGCGCCGGGCCCGAGCGCTCGACGCCGTCGGCGGCGAGCTGGGCGCCACGGTAGGACGCGTAGAGCCAGTTGTGGACGGCGAAGAAGTGGCGCGCCGCAGCGGTGCCGGCAGCCACAGCGCCGAGGCCGAGCAGCACGAGTGCCCAGCGCACCAGCCCGCCGACGTCACCGGGGACGATGCCCTCGTCGACGCCCCGGCCGAGCGCCGCGGGGATCAGCGCCAGCGACACCATCCACACCATCCCGGCGAGCATCCCCAGCACCTGGGTGCGCCACTGCTCCCGGGCGACCCACACCATGAAGCGCAGCGTGCTGCGGGTGTCGGGGCGGCCGGGGTCCGGGAACGGGATCTGGCGCATCAGGGATCCACGGTATGGCGCGGCCGCCCACCGCCGACACCGGTTTTCCCGCGGTGCGCCTCCGACGAGGACCCGGCCATGGCTGCCTACCATGACGGCGTGTCAGCTCCGGCGCCCACGCGCAAGGCCCGCCTGGAGGCCAAGTACGTGCGCCGCCGCATCGTCGCAGGCACGCTCGCGGTCGGCCTGCTGGGTGCCGCGTCGTTCGGGGTGAGCCAGCTGGCCGGGCTCCTCGGCGGCGACCGGGCGGAGGCAGCATCCACCTCGGCCAAGCCGGCGGCCGCGTCGCACACCACCGCGCCGGACCCCCACGCCGCCCCGCTCGTCAAGGCTCCGCGGCCGAGCCCGGCCACGCCGCAGGGCGCGCTGGGGTCGAACTCGGGTGAGACCGCCCTGGTCCGCACGATGCGCCTCACCGGCGACCTGACCCCCAAGTCGGTCGTGGCGTCGCCGAAGGGCGTCGTCGTGGCGCAGAACATGATGTACCGCCACACCGTCTCGGCGTTCCGCGCCGACGGCGCCCTGCTGGCGACCATCGACGACGCGGTCGACCTCGGGTCGTTCGGGATCAAGGGCCACCCCGGCACGACGAAGGGCGCGCCGGTGGAGGCGGCGTTCACGGCCGACGGCCGCCACGCCTGGGTGTCCAACTACTCGATGTTCGGCTCCGGCTACGGGCCCGAGGGGCTCGACAGCTGCACGGCCGGCGACGGCACCTCGACCAGCACCGTCTACCGCATCGACACCGGCACCTTCGCCATCGACCGCGTGGTCGAGGTGGGTGCCGTGCCCAAGTACGTCGCCGTCACCCCGGACGACAGGACCGTCCTGGTCACCAACTGGTGCAGCTGGGACCTGTCGGTCATCGACGTCGCGAGCAACCGACAGGTCGCGCGCATCCCGCTCGGCGGCCACTACCCGCGTGGCATCGTCGTCTCCCCGGACAGCCGCACCGCGTACATCGCGCTCATGGGCTCCGACCGCATCGTCACCGTCGACCTGCGCACCCGTCAGGTGCGGCCGTATGCCACCACGGGCGACGGCCCGCGCCACCTCGTCCTCAGCCCGGACGCGAGGTACCTGTACGTCACCAACAACGGGGCCGGCACGGTGAGCAAGCTGGACCGCGCCACCGGCCGCGTGCTGGCCACGACCCGCGTGGGCCAGCAGCCGCGCTCGCTGGCCATCGCGCGCGACGGGCAGGCCCTGTACTCGGTGAACTACGAGTCGTCGTCGGTGAGCAAGCTGCGCACCTCCGACCTGAAGGTGGTGCAGACCGTGCCCACCGACCAGCACCCCATCGGCATCACCTACGAGCCGACCCGCAAGGCGGTCTGGGTCGCCTGCTACGGCGGGAGCATCCTCGTCTTCGACGACTCGAGGCGTCCCGTAACCTGACGAGGTGCTGCGAACCGCCCTCAAGCCTCGCTGGCTGGGCCTGTTCGCCCTGCTGGTGCTCCTGGTCGTGACGTTCGTGCAGCTCGGGTTCTGGCAGCTCCACGTCGCCCAGGACAAGGGCCTCGCCGACGCCCTGCGCCACGCGCGCGACGCCCGGCCCACGGCCATCGACACCGTCGTGGGACCGCACCAGAAGTTCCCCAACCCGCAGTCCAACCGCGCGGTCACCGCCGTCGGCACGTATGCCGCGTCGGAGCAGTTCCTGGTCGGCCCGCGCCGCCTCGACGGCCGCACCGGCTGGTGGGTCGTCACGCCGATCGTGGTCGAGGAGACCGGGGCGCGGCTGGCAGTGGTGCGCGGGTTCGCGACCGACCCTGCCGCCGCGGCCGCCATCCCGGCGGGACGCATCGAGGTCGAGGGCAGCCTGGCGCCGGGGGAGTCGCCCACGCCGGCACCGTCGGGCTCGGCCGCCCGCGCCGGCGGCCTCGAGGTGCTCGGCTCGCTGGACCTGTCGATCCTGGTCAACCGGTGGCCGGGGGACCTCTACAACGCGTTCGTCTTTGCCCAGACCGAGCGCACGCCGACCGGCGCGGGGGTGCCGGCCACGGCGGGCCTGCAGCACGTCCCGCCGCCCGAGGTGACGGGCGGGCTGAAGTGGCGCAACGCGACCTACGCGCTGCAGTGGTGGGTCTTCGCCGGCTTCGCCGTGTTCATGTGGTTCAGGATGGTGCGCGATGATGCGCACCGGGAGCGAGAGGCCCGCGAGCAGCGCGAGCCGACCCGAGTCGAGGAGAGCACCGCGTGAGCGAAACCGTGGGTCAGGTCAAGGACGTCGAGGCGGCTGAGAAGGCGCTGAAGTTCTTCAAGGTGATGGCCTTCGTCGTCGGCATCGGGCTGCTGCTGCTCGTCCTCGAGATCGTGCTGCACTACCGCTTCAGCAACGACGCGCTGGCCTGGTGGCCGCAGCCGCACGGGTTCATCTACATGGTCTACCTCGTGGCGACGGCCAACCTGGGGTTCAAGATGGGCTGGTCGCTGGGACGCATGGTGCTGGTGATGCTCGCGGGCGTGGTGCCGTTCCTGTCGTTCTGGGCCGAGCGCAAGGTGGCCGCCGAGGTCGAGGGTCAGCTCGCCACGGCCCGCCGGTAGCCTTGCCACCGTGAGCGACACCCCTGCCGACAACACGACCGACCTCGTCGTCGATGGCGTCGCCGACCAGGCGACCGACATCACGCAGGCCCAGGACGACGACCGGGTCGAGGCACCCGAGGGCGACCGCGTGGAGGTGCCGGCGACCCCGCTGCAGGCCAAGCCGGTCCTCGTCGTCGACTTCGGCGCGCAGTACGCGCAGCTCATCGCCCGCCGCGTGCGCGAGGCCAACATCTACAGCGAGGTCGTCCCGCACACCATGGCCGTCGACGAGATGCTCGCCAAGGAGCCGGCCGCGATCGTGCTCTCCGGCGGCCCCTCGTCGGTCTACGCCGAGGGTGCCCCGTCGCTCGACCCGGCGGTGCTTGAGGCGGGCGTTCCCGTGTTCGGCATGTGCTACGGCTTCCAGGCCATGGCCCAGGCGCTCGGCGGCACCGTGGCCCACACCGGGCTCGGCGAGTACGGCTCGACGCCGGCCTCCGTCACCGACACGGTGTCCACGCTCTTCAACGGCCAGCCGGGCGACCAGTCGGTGTGGATGAGCCACGGTGACTCGGTCACCGAGGCGCCGTCCGGAATGCGGGTCACGGCCTCCACCGCGGGCGCGCCCGTGGCTGCGTTCGAGGACGACGAGCGCCACCTGTACGGCGTGCAGTGGCACCCCGAGGTCATGCACTCGACGTTCGGCCAGCGGGTGCTCGAGAACTTCCTCTACAAGGGCGCCGGCCTCTCCGGCGACTGGACCGCGGCGAACGTCGTCGACGAGCTCGTCGACGCGATCCGCGCCAAGGTCGGCGACTCCCGCGTGCTGTGCGCCCTGTCCGGCGGCGTCGACTCCTCGGTCGCGGCGGCCCTGGTGCAGAAGGCCGTCGGCGACCAGCTCACCTGTGTCTTCGTCGACCACGGCCTGCTGCGCAGTGGTGAGGCCGAGCAGGTGGAGAAGGAGTTCGTCGCGGCGACCGGCGTCGACCTCGTCGTCGTGGACGCTCGCGAGCAGTTCCTGGGCGCGCTCGCCGGGGTGTCCGACCCCGAGGAGAAGCGCAAGATCATCGGGCGCGAGTTCATCCGCGTCTTCGAGCAGGCTGCCCGTGATGTCGTCGGCTCACGCGGGGACTCCGACCACCCGGTGGAGTTCCTCGTCCAGGGCACGCTCTACCCCGACGTGGTGGAGTCCGGTGGCGGCACCGGCGCGGCCAACATCAAGAGCCACCACAACGTCGGCGGCCTCCCCGACGACCTGCAGTTCAAGCTCGTCGAGCCGCTGCGGTCGCTCTTCAAGGACGAGGTCCGCCAGGTCGGGCTCGAGCTCGGGGTGCCCGAGGCCATCGTGTGGCGCCAGCCGTTCCCGGGTCCCGGCCTCGGCATCCGGATCGTGGGGTCGGTGACTGCCGAACGGCTCGAGATCCTGCGGGCCGCCGACGCGATCGCCCGCCACGAGCTGTCGGCAGCCGGTCTCGACCGCGACATCTGGCAGTGCCCTGTGGTGCTGCTCGCCGACGTGCGCTCGGTGGGCGTCCAGGGCGACGGCCGCACCTACGGCCACCCCGTGGTCCTGCGCCCGGTGTCGTCCGAGGACGCCATGACCGCTGACTGGACCCGCGTCCCGTACGACGTGCTCGCCAAGATCTCCACGCGCATCACCAACGAGGTGCGCGAGGTCAACCGCGTCGTGCTCGACGTGACGAGCAAGCCCCCGGGCACCATCGAGTGGGAGTGACGACGGCGTGCGCCTGAGGGGTGACGCCCTCGCGGCGCTGGAGGACAAGGCGAGCCGTGCGGTCATGCGGCACGTCCTGATCGGGCCGCCCCTCAAGCTGTTCACCGGGCTGCACGTCGAGGGACGGTCGAACGTCCCCCGAGAAGGGGCGCTGATCGTCGCCTCCAACCACCTGTCGTTCATCGACTCGATCGTCATCCCGCTTGCCGCCAGGCGGCAGGTGCACTTCCTCGGCAAGGCCGAGTACTTCCAGGGCAGCGGTCTCCGCGGGGCCGCCGTGCGCTGGTTCCACTCGACCGCCGGCACGATCCCGGTGGACCGGTCCGACCCGCGTGCTGCTGCCGCCTCGCTGGAGCTCGCCGAGGAGGTGCTGCGGAGCGGGGAGGGGTTCGGGGTCTACCCCGAAGGCACCCGCTCGCCCGACGGTCGCCTCCACCGCGGCCGGACCGGCGTCGCCCGTATGGCTCTGAACACCGGCGCCACGCTCCTCCCGTGTGCGGTCACGGGTACGGACAAGGTGCAGCCCGCGGGGTCGAACGGGTTCCGTCCGGGCAAGGTGACGGTGCGGTTCGGTCGGCCGGTTGATGTGGCTGGGCTGGCTGTCCGCTACCAGAAGGCAGCGCTGCTCCGGGCGGTCACGGACGCGACCATGGACGCCATCGCGGAGTTGTCGGGACAGGAGCGGTCGGGGTTGTACGCCTCAGACGTCAAGGCCGCGCTCGAGTCGACGCAGCAGGACTAGCCGAGTCGAGCTACATCCGGCCCGTGCGGGTGCGCCCACACCGCCGCAAGAACCACATTTGGTCCTCTCACCATGACGACGTCAGTACTTGGTCCTTCAGTGAGCTGCTCTGGGCAGCACCGGCCCCCAAGCCCCTTGTGCCTCGTTCACGCCGGGGAGGACAGTTGATAAGTGATTTCGGTGCGAGGCCGTCCTCGTTGGGGGTGGTCGGGTGGCCGTAGGGGCCGTCGGTGGGTCGTGTTGGTGGCCGTTCTGGCTCTAGCGATGCCTGGTTGTGACCAGCATCGGCGATCGGGTCAGGCAACCTCATCGATCTCGGCTTCCGCTCGGGTTGCCGCGGCGGTCGAAGCCGACTTCAGCAGGTACGTCGGCGACAACGAGATCAGCGCCATCGTCGTGACGGTCGACGGCCGCCCACTCTTCGAGCGCTACTACGACACAACGGCCGAGGAGTCGCGAAGCGTCTTCGGGATCACTTCTTGCGTTATGGGCACCCTGATCGGTCAAGCGATAGGCGAAGGCCGCCTGCACCTAGAGGATCGGCTGTCGGACCTGCTGCCCAAGTACGCCACCCAGATGACACCACGGGTGGCCGGCGTGACCCTACGCCAGCTGTTGACGATGACCGGCGGCTTCCCCATCACCAACGATGTGAGCGCATACGCACAGATGGTCCGCTCGAAGGACTGGATCCGGTTCATCCTCGCCCATCAGGACGGGGTGCCCGGCAAAGAGTTCATCTACTCCGACTTTGCCGCGCACCTGCTGTCACCGATCCTGGAGCAGGCCACCGGCCAGCGCGTGCTGGAGTACGCCCGATCGCATCTGTTCGACCCCTTGGGCATACCAAGTAGGCCCGCCGTCCAGCCCGTCGCGACCGGCCGGTACGTGGGTGAGTTCAATCGTGCCCGCTTCGCCTGGCCAACGGACCCGCAAGGGTTCACGTTGGGCTTCACCCACCTGAAGATCACCCCCCGCGACATGGCCAAGCTCGGACAGTTGTATCTGCAACAAGGGCAATGGCGCGGCAAGCAGATCGTTCCCGCAGAGTGGATCCATCAGGCCACCATGGTCCAGGGTTCTGCCGCCCCCACGGGGTACGGCTACTTATGGTCCGTCCGCCTCACCGACGGAACACCCGCCTTCGACGCCAAGGCTCTGGGCGGTCAGATGATCCAAGTCATCCCCCAACGCCGCCTCGTGGTCGTCATCTCGAGCCGTGTCGACCTGACCACATACACATCCGATCTGAGCGCAGGAGACCTGCAACGGCTCGCCGTCACGATCTTTCGAGCGGTCGGGACCTCTACCCGCTCAGCCCGACCCCTGCCCACCACTAGATAGCGACGTGCCTAAGCCAAGCGCTGCAGGCTGAATTCGCCCTACCATCTGCGACCAGCTGACCTATACATGTCTTTCCAGTCCGCCAGTTTCGAGCGCTGCCCAGGCACGCTGACAGCCTGGAAACTTCCTCACGAGGGCCGTCGCGCTTCTCTTTGCTTCTGCTTGTCAACGGGCTTGCGCCGCACACCAACGATCGCGCAGGGAGCACGCAGGAGGTGAATGACGCGCTGGGGGACGGCTGCAGTTGCGTGCGCGGACAGCCGAGACTCAACTCGCCCGACACGTTGAAGACCGTGCGGTCCTACCGAAGGGGTTCGCCAACCTGACCAGCGTCATCGGCGTCCTCGGCGCACTCGGCAACGCCGGCATCCCCCCGGCGGCCGGTGACCTACCGGCCGCGGCTCGCACGGCGCTGAAGGCCTTTGCACCTTTACCGGAGTCGTCTCGTCGCGCCGATGGGCGTAGGCCGCCCCAGTTGCTTCACCCCGATATGTGGCGCGTCAGCGGTTGAGCACCTGGGGGTCCTGCGTGAGGTCGGTCGCGCAGGGCCCGACGCACAGGGGCAGCGACGCCTCTGCCTTTCCTGCGGGGGGAGGCGTCGCTCTGCCCCGGGCAGTGGGGACGTTCCCGTGCTGTCGAGGCAGAGCAAGGTCGAGCAGACCGAGCATCTGGTCGACGCCGCCCTATGGCTGGGTGAGACCCCCGGCCTTGACGAGGTACTGCACGTACGGAAGCGGTTCGGTTCCGGAGGGCGTCAGGATGGCTACTGAGACGTGCGCATCCCGGAAGACAGCCATGACCGTTTGGTATCCGAGCATCGAGCCGATGTGGCCCACTGCGTCTATGTTCCATCTGGCGAAATACCCGGCGCTGAAGTCAATGGTGCCGAGGCCGTATGGCGCGTCGTCGGGAAAGTCGGTCATCTGTTCAACGGATTTCCTGCGCAGGACGCGGGAACCGTACAAGTCGTATCCCCAATGTGCGACCGCCTCCGCATCTCCGGCTACAGCCCCAGCCGCGCCAACGACGGTGGCCAGGGCGCGGCAGGGAAGCCATGGTCCCGCGGTTGCGCAGCTCTTGATGTCGCTGCTCGCTGCTGGGTCCGGCGCTGCAGCGGCAAGTGGTGGAGGAAGACTGTGCGCGTCCTGGTAGGCGAGGCGGTCCAGGCCCAGCGGCCCCCACAGGTCAGTCTTGAACGCGTCGGCGAGCGTTCGACCGCTCGCCTTTTCGATGATGAGGCCCAAGAGGATGTAGTTCGTGTTGTCGTCGGCGAAGGTCTTGCCCGGAGGATCCTTCGCCGCCGGGACGTACTTCAGGTACTTCTGGGTCGTCCACCGGGCGTCGCGGTCACCCAGTGGCGCATCCACGGATGCTGCGACACCGCTGCGCTGTGCCAGCAACTGTCGGACCGTGACACCGTTCGACACCTGGGGGAGGTCGATGTACGCCGAGGCGGATCGGTCCAGATCGATCTTGCCCCGCTCGGCGAGCAGCATTACCTCGGCCGCCGTGAACGTCTTGGTGATGTTGCCCAGCGCGAGTCCGGATCCAGGTACCAGCGCGACCCCACGCGCATCGACCCCTGCCGCACCGCCCCACACCCCTTGAGGGGTGGCAACTGCGGCAGTCACCCCTTTCAGCAGCCCCGTCGCCACCCACCGGTTGATCTCGTGTTGCAACTTGGTGATCCGGTCAGCCGGGAGCGCCGATGTCGGAAGCTGCGACCAGACCGCGCCGGTCGCCGCCGTTGAGGTGGTAGGGGTGCCCGTGACGCTGCCAGCGCCATGCCCCGGGGAGCAGGCCATCAGCAGCCATGACAGCCCGACGACCGCGCCGGCGCGACCCCATGACCTCATGCCGGGACCTCATGAGCGGGTCGCCCGGACACGGGGTAGCTCGGGCACACCACTCTCAGGCACTGGCGTGGGCGCCAAGGCGTCCGAAGGTTCGGGGCCATGTCGCGCTCTTCGTTATGCATCTCGTACCAGCCGTCGTGGCCATCTTCCGCTACAGCGAGCGCAACCGCGCCGCCGCTCTTCCTGTCCGTCCGGGCAGCGCCCCCGGGCGGCCCATCCAGTCTTCACCCCTCAATCTCAGAACCATCAAGCACTTCGACTGTCCTCCGAGCCGCGCCGACGGGCCTCCGTCCAATGGCGTAATGGGAACACCGCGGCCGGGGGGCGAGGAGGCGATCAAGGCTTGGCCGCCTGCAAGAGCCAGGCGTTGCAGGCCCGGTATACGGGACTGGCGCACTCCGAGATCCTTCTCAAACCCAGCCCCTGCCGGCGAGACGCTCCAATGGGCCCTCAGCGGTCGGTGGATCCTCAACCGACAGCGCGCCGACTCCAGCGGAATGAATACCCCCGGAGGCGGCGGCCCGGGCCCGGACGGCGGCGGCGGGTAACCCGCCGCGCGGCCGCAGCAGGTAGGACAACAATAGAGCGGCGAACGATCCTTGGCGGTGCACGGAAGCGCGATCAGACCTGCACACCGTCATTGCTGACACCTCATGTCACTCACTGCAGGGGGATACTGGCGGTGAACGGGCCCGCGCCCCGGCCCGCCCGGAAGGTAGCGCCCCATGTGGATTTGGTTCTGGATCATCGCAGGAGCGCTACTCGTGGTCCTACTGACTTGGGCCGCGCTCTGGGATCGGCGACACACCCTCGATCGTGACAGGCTGCCCGATCACACGAATGACCCGCCAACGCCCAAGAACGAAGGATGGTAGCTCCGCCATCACGGCCCATAACCGCCTCGCCCGCCGCGTCTTGACACAGGAGGGAGCCACGAGTGGTCGGCCGATCCGCCCTGCTGGCGCACGGCGGGAAGCGTTAGATCTGGCCTCAGGGCGACGAACTATCTGGGACGTCGTGTAGGTCCTGCGTCGCAACATGATGACCCTTGGCATCCCGGCGACCCGATGGGACGATACGGGGAGAGTGGTTGCATGCGCGGCCGGAAGGACCATCGCTATGTGGTTCGGGATCATCGCGGGCATCTTCGTGGTCTTGCTTGTGATTGGCGCTTGGTTGTGGGATCGGGGCCACGGCACGAGCGGAACCAGAATAGAAATCGCTGACCGGCGCCCGGACGCAGATCGACCCGGCGTCGGGTGATTGGGCCAGGAGTCCTATTGCCGAACACTTGCGCCACGGCAACAGGGCCACGCCTGGTATGGCCGCTCGGGCGCTGGTGCTGGCTTCCAAGAAGGGCCCTGAGGTTTGCAGGCCGCTCAGATTGAGGGTCGAGACCTCAGGTCTATGAGAAAGGGAGGGCACAGGAGACCCGCTTCGGCGGCGGCTTGTCGGGTGCGTCATTCTGTCGCGAGCCGGGCGGGTGGCACCCGCCGCCTCGTGCTGAGGACACTCCCACATCGCGACCGAGAAGTGTTCGCGGTGATCATCGGTCGGCCCAGCTGCCAAAGCCGTGGTCCCCGGTGCCGGCGGGCTCGCTGCAGGCTATGTCATGAAGTCCTTGAGCCACGCCGGTTGGACGACGGCAAGCGTGATGAGTGCGCAGTCGATCGCCAGCCCCAGCATCAACCGCGCGTCCCAGTACGCGACGATCAGGACAAGCGAGATGGCTCCCGCGAGGACAGCCAGCACCGGCCACGCTGTTGCCAGCCCCGGTGCGCCCCACACGGCCAGAGCCAGCGCTGCGGACGCCACGATCGTGGCCGCAATGAGCACCCTCGCGACAGGTTGGCGCGCCGCCTCGGGTACCAACCACGACCCCTGCGTCGAGAACTCAGACACATCTGGGACCAGATACAGCGTGTGCACCAAGCCGTGGGCCAGGAGCAGGATTCCCGCAACGATCCGCACTGCGACCATCGTTGACCCTTCATCCCATTCGCTAAGTCCGGTTCACTATCCATCTGACCCGAGGTTCGCCGCGCTTATCAGGGTCAAAGGGCCCAGTGAGGGCGCAGGAGGATGGCTGCATCGACTCCGGCTCATCCCACGTTGGTATTGGGGGCCTCGCACGAGGGCACCGCAAACCGAGGTGCGAGCTCGGTTCGGATCTCCACGTGGCGCGCCAGGAAGGCCCGCTCGTCCATCCGCTTCCTTCGAAGCCAGCTGGTGACCTCGGTGTTGCACTTGCTCGCGTTGCACGAGCGACAGGCCGGCACCACGTTGTCGAGCGTGTACCGACCACCACGAGATATCGGCAGGACGCAGTCACGCTGAAGCGGCTCACCGGTGGCGCCGCAGTAGGCGCATCCTCCCCACTGAGCCTGCAGCATCGTCCACTGGGCCTCGGTCAGATCGTGGCTGACAAGGCTCATGCGGCGCGTCCGCCTACGGGCCGCCCGAGCCTTGCGAGTTCTGCTCACCGTCACCTCGCCAGAGTAGGCATCAAGGGGCTGAATCCCCCGTTACGCATTCCCTGCAGGACGCACGTCGTGGCAGATCGAGTGCGTCACATCGGCTCCCTTCTGTTGTCAACTGGTCGGGTCGAGTTGTCTCTTCCGTGCGCTGACGGTGCGGCGTAGCGTCGTCGGTGCGGGTCCGGGAAGTGGCTGATCCGAAGTGTCGACGAGCGGGGGTAGGTCGACCGCGCTGGATTCTTGAGTCGCCCCGCAGTGCCCTCCCGGACCCGTGCAAGCCGTTGGCTGGGCGTCGGCGAGTAGCTGTCGATAGATAGGGAGATCCTTCGCTTGAGGCACCGGATCGCTTCGAGGGGCTTCTTGCCCTCGGCTCGTTTGCGTCGGTAGTACGCGCGGCCGTCGGTGTCGAGGCGGATCTGGCTGATCGCGGCGATGTGGATCATGTGGTTCATCCGCCGGTTCCCGGCCCGGGATAGGCGGTGCCGGTTCTGCTCACCGGAAGACGCGTCCAGTGGCGCGGTGCCGGTCCAGGACGCGAACCGGTTGCGGTCAGCGAACCGGGTGACGTCGCCGACGTCGGCCAGGACCCGGGCGGCCACGACCGGGCCGACGCCGGGCAGGTCCATCAGGTGTGAGCCGCGGGCGAGAACGATCGCCTTCAGTTCGGCGGTCGATTTCTTGATCTTGGTCTCGACCGCGACTAGCTCGGCCAGCTCCTCCGCGGCGATCCGGCGTCGAGTCTTCCCGGCGATGTCACGCGGTCGGACCGAGGCGAGCATCGTCTTGGCCTGGCCGGTGGTGATGTCCTTCTTCGCCTGTCCTGGAAGGAGTTCGGCCAACAACGCCTGCAGTCGGTCGACGGTCTGGACCCGGCGCCGGGTCAGCGATTCGCGGCGGTCGACCAGCATCCGCAGCGCCTCGAGCTCCCCGTCGAGCGCCAGCACTCTCAACGTCTTCGTGCGGACCGCGACGGCCGCGATCGAGTGAGCGTCACGGGCGTCGGTCTTGCGGTTGTGGCCGGTGTCGAACAACCGGACCCGGGCGGCGAGCTTGGCGGGGACATCGACGACCTGTTCGCCGTCTTCGAGCAGTCGTTGCGCCAGCGGTCGGCCGGCACCGTTGCTGCCCTCCACCGCCCACACCCGATCAGGCCAGCCGGCGACGTATGTGCGCATCGCGTCGTAGCCGGCCCGGTCGGTGGTGAACCGCCCCGAACCCAGTAGCCGTTCGTGGTGGTCGACGACCTCGATGGTGGCCGACAGCTTGTGGGGATCGACCCCGATGATCACGTGCTCCGTGTGTTGCAAGTGCTGCTCCCGCCTGTGCGCGTTCCCGTGGTGGACGGCGAGGTGGGCATTGCTACTACGAGCAGGGCAGTCCCTTCTTGAGCCACGCCTCGTCACGGTGACCGGCGGGCCGCAAACCGATAGTGAGCCACACCAGTCCAGCCGGTGGGCAGCCGCATGAAGAGCTTCCCGCCGATCACCTGGACCGAGTCTGGCCAGACACCGGCCCTAGGGAATCGTCTAGTAGCCGCCTGAGGGCGACGGCTGTTGGCTGGACGAACTGTCGGCTTCGGAACCAGTCGTGCCGACTACTTAGTCTCGGGTCCGAAGCCGGTCATGCGGATCAGCTTGGCCGGTACACCGCCGACGATCGCTCCGGCCGCGACATCCTTGGTGACGACGGCCCCGGCGCCGACGATGGCACCGTCGCCGATGGTCACGCCCGGCACGACTGTCACTGCGGCGCCGAGCCAGACCCGACGGCCGATGACGATGGGAGCTGGCGTCATGTCGGCGCGCTGGCCCGGGTCGACGCTGTGGTTCAGCGTCGTGAGCGTGCTGCCGTGGCCGATGAGGCTGCCGTCGCCGATCGTGATGCCGCCAGTGTCCTGAAAGCGGCAGCCCATGTTGATGAAGACGTCCTTGCCGAGGGTGAGGTTCTTTCCGAACTCGCTGTAGAACGGCGGGAACACGGTCACCGACTCGTCCACCGGCTTGCCGGTGAGCTCTGCCAACAGGAGCCGGACCTCGTCCGGGGTGCGGTAGGCGCCATTCAGCTCGGCCAGGATGCGCAGCGCGTCCTGGGAGGCGGCGTGCATGAACCGGTGGGCAGCCGAGCCGCCCTCGATGAGCGCGCCGCTGTTGACGTGCTCGAGGAACTCGTGCAGCTCCATGGTCAGGCTCCTGTCAGTTGTGGGAGAAGGGTGGTCAGAGCGTCGCGGTGTCAATGACGAACCGGTAGCGCACGTCGGAGGCGAGCACGCGCTCATACGCCTCGTTGATCTCGTCGGCAGCGATGACCTCGATCTCCGCCCCGATCCGGTGCTCGGCGCAGAAGTCGAGCATCTCCTGGGTCAGGGCGATGCCGCCGATCATCGAGCCGGCGAACGAGCGACGCCCGCCGATGAGCGAGAACACGTTGACGCTCAACGGGTCTGCGGGCGCACCGACGTTGACCAGCGTGCCGTCGACGGCGAGAAGGCCGAGGTAGGCGTCGAGGTCGATGGATGCGCTGACCGTGTTGACGATGAGGTCGAACTGGCCGGCCAGCTGCTCGAAGGTCGACCGGTCGGAGGTGGCGAAGTAGTGGTCCGCGCCGAGGCGCAGCCCGTCCTCCTGCTTCTTCAGCGACTGCGAGAGCACCGTGACCTCCGCGCCGAGGGCGTGGGCGATCTTCACGCCCATGTGGCCCAGGCCGCCGAGGCCCACGATCGCCACCTTTGTCCCGGGGCCGGCCTTCCAGTGACGCAGCGGGGCGTAGGTGGTGATGCCGGCGCACAGCAGCGGAGCGGCGGCAGCCGGGTCGAGGCCCTCGGGCACGCTCAGGACGAAGTCGGCGTCGACGACGACGTGGGTCGAGTACCCGCCCTGGGTGGTGGTCCCGTCCCGATCGGTCGCGGCGTACGTGCCGACCATGCCCTCGAGGCAGTACTGCTCGTCGCCGCGCGTGCAGCTGGCGCACTCGCCGCACGAGTTGACCATGCAGCCGACACCGACGCGGTCGCCGACCTGGTGGCGGGTGACGTCGGCGCCGACCTCGGTGACGAGGCCGACGACCTCGTGGCCCGGCACGACGGGGAAGGGCTGCGGGCCCCAGTCTCCGTTGACGGTGTGGATGTCGGAGTGGCAGATGCCGGCGTACTCGATCTGGATGAGGACGTCGTTCGCGCCGACCTCACGGCGCTCGATGGTGGTGGGGGCCAGGGGCTGGCCGGCGGACGGTGCTGCATAGGCGTTGACGCGCAAGGGGTTTCCTTTGTGAAGAGTGGTACGGGTGAAAGGGAGGGAGGGTGGGGCTCAGGCGCCGTACTCGGCGTCGGTGACGTGGTCGAGCCAGGTCACGACCTGGCCCTGGTCGTCGGCCTCCTGGATGGCGACGTGCGCCATGAACCGGTCGGCGGTGGCACCGTGCCAGTGCTCCTCGTTCGGCTCGATGTAGACGACGTCGCCGGGACGGATCTCCTGCGGCTCGCCGCCGCGTCGCGCGACGTACCCGATGCCGTCGGTGACATAGAGGGTCTGCCCCTTCGGGTGGCTGTGCCACGCGGTCCGCGCGCCCGGCGTGAACCGGACGTGCGCGCAGCCCACGGTCGACTGCTCGTCGGGGTTGCGTATGCCGTCGATGAAGACGGTGCCGGTGAACCAGTCCGCGGGGCCGGTGGCGCTCTGGCCACCGCTCTTCGTGAACTTCATGGTGGGCTCCTTCGTGGTGCGACGAATGGTCGAAGGCATGCTCGCGCAGCCCGGACCTCGTCCTGGGTAGTGCATGGATGGGTACAGCGCGGGCGCCGGTCGGCGCCCGGGTGCGGCTAGGGCTTACCTGTCCGCTTGAGCTCGTCGGCGAGCGTCCGGGCCTCACCAGAGATGAGCTCGGCGCGGGCGTCGTCACCTGCGGCGACGGCGCTCCAGTAGTCGATCTTCAGCGCGACATACCGCTGTCGCAGGACCAGTTGCTCCGCCTCGCAAACGAGGCGGCGCTGCTGGTGGGTGAGCAGCTCAACCTGCTCACCGGCGGCGGCCGGGCCGACACGGCCGTTCTCGACGTACTGGCGCATGTCGCTCACGGACATGCCAGTCGCAGCGAGGCAGGCGACCCACATGATCTGGTCGAGGTCCTCCTCGTCGTAGACGCGGTGACCGCTGGTCGCGCCCCGACCCACCGGGGCGATGACGCCGATGGACTCGTAGTAGCGCAGCGTGCTGGCCGGCAGCCCCGTCAGGGCCGCGGCCTCCTTGATCGTGTACTCGCGCCGGGCGACCAGAGAACTCATGTCAACCACGCTAGGAACTTCAAGTACTTGAAGTCAAAGCCTCTTCCGAGGGGAGAGCGCACTTCGCCAAACACCTCATCAGCGCCCCCGCAAGAGGTGCGTCACTTAGCCGCGAGCCGATCAACGAGTCTTCAGGACCTCGAATAGGGACGGCCTGAGCCCACCCGTCTCCGTCTTCCGGAGTGGCCAGCCCACCACGCCGGTTCGCGCATCGACCGGCGTATCGACCGCTCCGGCATCGTCCCCTTGGGGTCGCGCAGCGGCCATCTCATGAGCCGGGCTTCCGGGACCGATTGCGGGGACGCAGCGATGCTCAACAGGACGGCTCCGGCGTCGAGGTGTCGGAGAGCGTGCAGGCGCTGATGTCCCCCCGCTCCAGCCCCGGACTCAGCTGTTGTCGAGTTGTTGGGCGAACATCACCAAGATGCCGCTGGGTCCGCGGAGATAGGTGAGCTTGTAGACGTCCTCGTAAGTCGCGACCCCACGGAGCGGGTGGCAACCGTGCCGCGCGGCGATCGCCACCGCCTCGTCGACGTCGTCCACCGTGAACGCGACGCGGTGCATCCCGATCTCGTGGGGTCGGGTGGGTTCCGTCGGGATGGCGTCGGGGTGGATGTACTCGAAGAGCTCAAGGCAGTTGTTGCCGTCCGGCGTCTGGAGCACAGCGATCTTCGCGTGGTTGCCGTCCAGCCCGACGGCGGTGTCGGCGCACTCGCCACTGACGGTGTCGCGGCCGAGGACGCTCAAGCCCAGGTCGGTGAAGAAGGCGATGGTCTCGTCGAGATCGCGCACAGCGATGCCGACGTTCTCGAACTTGATGGGCATGGTTTCTCCTTGAGGTGTTTGGTGCGGACTGGGCACGGCTTGGTAGCGCCCGAAGTGGACGGTTCAGTCGCCTGGGGTTAGCAGGACCAAGGGGATCTGGCGGTCTGTCTTGCGCGCGTAGTCGTCATACAGCGGGAAGATGCGCGCCATCATCGGCCACAGGGTGTCGCGCTCCGCGTCGGTCGCGACGCGGGCGCGGGCAGTGAACCGCTCAAGCGTCCCGATGTCGAAGCTCGAGCGCGTCGCCGATGCTGCCGAGGGCCGCGAAGACGTCGTCGGACCAGGAGTCCTCCAGTAGCAGCATCGACTCTCCACCCATGAAGCCCAGGCCGATCAGTGTCGCGACGGTGCGTGGCGTGAACGGGCCGAGGTCCCCGAGCTCGTCGGCTGCTTCGATGACCACCTGCTCGAGGAGCTCGAACCAGGAGCGGAGCAACCGGGTGACCTTGGCGCCGATCGCTTTGTCGCTCCAGCCGGCCGCGATCATCTCCTGCAGCATCCGCACGTAGCCGGAGGCGAGGTCGTCCCTGAGGAAGTCGCAGGCCTGCACATATCGCAGGTGCAGCGGGACGTCCGCGCCGTACATCGTCTGCTGGCGTTGAAGCAGCTGAGCGTTCTCCTGGGCGAGCAGGGCAAGGATCAGGCCTTGCCGACCGCCAAAGTGGTAATGGATCTGGCTCAACGGCACGCCCGCCCGCTCGGCGACCCTTCGCGTGGAGAGGTTGGCGTGTCCGTCGGCGAGCAGGCATTCCCTTGCCGCGGCGATGAGCTTGTCGCGGGTGTCGGCGGCCATGGACGGCTCCTCCAAGGTCTTGTCGGTCGGTCGACCGAATGCTAGCCTACCTTGATTCGGTCGATCGACCGAATCAAGGTAGGAGCACACAAGGAGGACGCCATGCCGCTGATCGAGGTCAATGTCATCGAGAACGTGTTCACGCCGGAACAGAAGCGGCAGATCATCACCCGACTCACCGACGCCATGGTCGAGGTCGAGGGCGAGAACATGCGCCCGGTCACCTGGTGTGTCGTCCGTGAGGTGGCCAGCGGGGACTGGGGCATCGCCGGCAACCCCCTGACCACTGCTGACGTGCGCGCCCTGGCGGCCGGCGCCCCCGCCACCGTCTGACGCCTCTGGACGATGACTGCCGGACCCGCCGGGAGGGAGCATGGACCATGACCGTGAAGTGGGCGAGGGCGGCCGGTCGACGGCCACGGGTGCTCTACCTGTCCTCGCCGATCGGTCTGGGACATGCCCGGCGGGACCTGGCCATCGCCCAACAGCTCAGGGTGCTGCGACCTGATGTGCAGTTGGACTGGCTGACGCAACACCCGGTCACCCGGGTCCTGCAGGACGCCGGTGAGCGGGTTCACCCCGCCTGCACCTGGCTCGCCAGCGAGTCCGCACACATCGAGGCTGCGTCCGGCGAACACGACCTGCACGTCTTCCAGGCGATCCGCGAGATGGACGAGGTCCTGGTCAACAACTTCATGGTGTTCAACGATGTGGTGGAGCAGACGCCGTACGACCTGGTGGTGGGTGACGAGTCGTGGGACGTGGACTACTTCCTGCACGAGAACCCGGAGCTGAAGCGCTTTTCCTACGTGTGGCTGACCGACTTCGTGGGATGGCTGCCGATGCCGGACCGGGGGGAGCGCGAGTCGCTGCTGACGGCGGACTACAACGCGGAGATGTTGGAGCAGCGGGCTCGCCATCGCCGGGTGCGGGACCGGCAGATCTTCGTCGGCAACCCCGAGGATGTGGTCGACCTGCCCTTCGGTCCTGGCCTGCCCAACATCCGGCGGTGGACCGCCGAGAACTACGAGTTCGCCGGATACGTCACGGGCTTCGAACCGCCCACCGACCACGAGATCGCGCGGTCACGCCGTGAGCTGGGGTACGCCGTCGAAGACGTCCTCTGTATCGTCGCCGTAGGCGGTTCGGGGGTCGGGGAAGCCTTGGTACGGCGCGTGCTCGACGCTGTGCCCCTCGCTCGGGCCCAGGTCCCGAACCTGCAGTTCCTGATCGTCACCGGACCACGGATGGAACCAACGTCCCTGCCGTCGGTGGACGGCGCCACCCTGCGGGGTTACGTGCCGGACCTGTACCTCCGCATGGCCGCCGCAGATGTCGCGGTCGTCCAAGGTGGTCTCACCACCACGATGGAGCTCGCTGCGGCACGGGTGCCGTTCATCTACGTACCCCTGCGTCACCACTTCGAGCAGAGCATCCACGTCCACCACCGACTGCAGAACTACCGCGCTGGTCGACGCGCGGACTACGACGACGTCAGCAGCCCGCAGTGGCTGGCCGAGGCGATCGTCGAAAAGATCGGTAGTGAGGTCACCTCATTACCGGTGGAGTCCGGCGGCGCCCAGCGCGTGGCCACCATGTTGGAGGAGCTGCTGTGAACGACTCGGATGCGATCGTGGCCACCGCGCTGGACTACTTCGAGGGCTGGTACGACGCAGACCTCGCACGCGTGGACCGCGCACTACACCCTCAGCTCGCCAAACGTCACGCAGCCCGTGTGAGCGGCCACGACCCAGGCGTGACCACGAAGGAGCGCCTCCTCGAGCTCGTCCGCGGAGGTGGCGGAGCCGAGGACAAGACGCAGGACCCGATCGAGGTCGCCGTGGTCGACATCCACCACGACATCGCGGCAGCGGTAGTGCGCTCGGCGCAGTACCGCGAGTACCTGCACCTGCTGCGGACCGCCGACGGGCGATGGGAGATCGTCAACGCGTTCTGGCAGTTCACCGACCCTGACCAAGCGCTGCCGGAATGAAGCCCCTGGCGCCCGACATCTCAGGGTTCGTCGACAGCGAGGGCGTGCGGATCCACTACGAGGTGAGCGGTAACGCGTCCGCCACCATCCTCCTGCTTCCGACCTGGACCATCGTGCACAAGCGCATGTGGAAGGCGCAGGTGCCTTACCTCTCGCGACACTTCCGCGTCGTGTCGTACGACGGACCCGGCAACGGACTCTCCGACCGCCCTGCGGAGGGCGCCGCCTATCACCACGACGTGCAGGTCCGCCACGCACTGGCCGTCCTCGATGCCACGGGCACCGACAGCGCCGTGCTCATCGGCCTCTCCCAGGGGGCCGCTTGGGCACTGCAGCTCGCCGCACAACACCGCGACCGCACCTTGGGTGCCATCTTCATCGCCGCCTCCCTCGCCATCACCGAGGGGCACCCCGCCCGCGCCGCCACATTGCGGCCGGCAGACCTACCACCCTCGCGTGTGCCAGCCCTCGAGTGCGACCCGCCGCAGCACTGGGGCAAGTACGACCCGGCCTACTGGCGCAACCACTACGAGGACTTCCTCTGGTTCTTCTTCGGCATGTGCTTCCCCGAACCCCACTCGACCAAGCAGATCGAGGACTGCATCCGATGGGGTCTCGACACCACTCCCGAGGTACTCGTCGCGGAGGCCGACGCTGCGCGTCCGACCAAGGAGGCCATCGAGGACTGGTGCCGCACCGTGGCGAGTCCCTCGCTGGCGATCCACGGCGACCACGACCTCATCAGCCCAATTTCCCGCGGGCGACGCCTCGCGGAGCTGACCGGCGGCGACCTCATCGTCCTGGAGGGCGCTGGCCACCTTCCCATCGCGCGGGACCCGGTGAAGCTGAACCTGCTCATCCGGGACTTCGCGCTGAGTGTCAGCCGGTGACGGACATGGCGGCTTAGGGCGCGCGGCCCGCCACACCCGTCTGTCGTAGTGCGAATGCGGCTTCTGCGGCCCCTCCTTGGGGTGAGACCTTTTGCGCACCACAGGCCTTCGGGAGAACGCCTTCAGGGTGCAAGGCGCTAGCTGTGGGAACCGTGACCGAATCGGGACAGGCAGAGGAGAGGGTGACATGGCGAGTCGCGAAGATGCCGCGCTGCTCGTGCAGCTGGCGCAGTGGGGCGCCGCCATGGGTCTCGAGGAGGCCCAGCAGGCGGTGTGGGCGGACGAGTTCGACCCGGAAACGGCCTCCGTCGACGATGTGCTGGTGTCGCGGGTCCTCGTCTGGGGCGAGACCATCGGGACGCTGACCAAGAACGAGATCTTGGACGCGGACCTCGTGTTGGACTGGATCTGGGTCGCGGGAATGTGGTCCCGCGTCGGCCCGGCGGCCATCAAGCTTCGCGAAAAGCACGGTGTGCCGGAGCTCTACGAGAACTTTGAGGCTCTGGCAAGCAAGCAAGGCAGCTGACCAAAGCCTCCGGCTGGACGCGATCTCGCCCGCCGAGATTCACATGCGCTGCCACTGTCGTCACGGGTTCAGTGCAGGTTGGCGCTCCACGTCATGAGACGAGCTTGATACGCGGTGCCGAGGTCAGGACGAAGCCTGCCCTTGCGTAGATCTGGTGGCCCTCGGATGGTCCTCGTGACGGGCCGCCCCGATCGGCCCCTCCGTGGCGACTGGGGGTGCGACTTCCAGCCCTCCCTCAGGCGTCACGCGGCCACGATGTCCCGGATCGCGGCGTGCCCATGGCCGACGTCCACATGGCCCGTGGAGGACACGGGGCGCGAATTCGGTTGCCCGTCAACTGTGGCCATGTCACGCTCGCGAGATGTCCAGCAGCATCGCCGACAAGCTCTTCCACCGCTTCGGCGAGACCGCCGTCGCCGTGACCAAGGAGCGTCCCCAGGTGGACCCGGCGATGGTCCAGGACATCTTCGACGAAGCGGCGACCATGCTGCACAACGGACTTGCCCTCGACCACCTGGATGACCACGACGCCGACATCGTCATCTCAGAGCTGTGCGTGGCCCTTGCAGAGGCGGATGTGACGACCGCGCTGTTGACCCGGTTCTACGCCGCCACCGACAAGCCCGAAGGCGTGCACGACCCGACCGGGGTTGCCCTGGCCTACGAGAACGTCCTGAGGATCTTGCAGCTCTGACGCCTTCGGTCTGACCCCGCCGAAAGTCGTTTGGCGATGTGAGTCGATGTCGTCATGCTTCCACCATGAGCGACTACCTCGAGAGCGAGCGCCTGGTCCTGCGCCAGTTCACAGCCCAGGACGCGGACCTGCTGATCGAGCTGGACAGTGACCCCGCAGTGATGCGGTTCCTCACCGGTGGCGAGCCGTCGATGTCCGACGATGTCGTGCGGGACCAGGTCATCCCGGGCCTCCTCGCCGCCTATGACCGGTGGACCGGTCGGTTCGGACTGTTCGCGGCCCACGAGAAGGAGACGGGCGCCTTCATCGGCTGGTTCTGCCTGCGCCCGGAGCGGTCGGGGCCGCTGGACGAGGTCGAGCTCGGCTACCGGCTCCGTCGGGACGCCTGGGGGAAGGGGTATGCGACCGAGGGCTCGAGTGCCCTGGTGGACAAGGGCTTCTCGGAGCTCGGTGTCAACACTGTCTGGGGCGAGACCATGGCGCTCAACGTCTCCTCCCAGCGGGTGATGGAGAAGGTGGGCATGTCTGTCGTCGAGTCGATCCCCACTCCCGACGACATGCTGGGCGTCGAGGGCTCGGAGCGTGGTGGCTTCCGGTTCGAGATCACGAGGGAGCAGTGGGCTCGACGATGACAGGCTCGTGCACGCCGGACTAGGACCTCGCGTCTCCACGCAGCCAGCGAAGGGCCCGCTGACCGAGCGCTTCCGGCTCTGGACCAACCGCGGGCGCAATGGCCTGCAGATCGGGCCGACCGCCCTGCTCGTAGTGACGCAAGGTCTCGATCACCTGGTCGAGGAAGTCGTCGACCTCCCGCTCGTCGTACCCGCGACGAAGCTTCGTTGACCTGAAACGGTGACCTCGGGCCGGCGAGGGCGGCGCCTGCGGCCCCGGTCGACCGCCCTGCTCGTAGTAGCGCAAGGCCGCCACGACCCTGTCGAACATGTCATCGACCTCGCGCTCGTCATACCCGTCCCGGAACTGCGTCGAGGTGAGCGTCTTGTTCAGGACGTCCTTCGAGGTCAGCATTCGACCATCATGCGCCCAACCAGGGCTCTGGCCGGGACGTTGGCGACGACCCACCGGCTGAACAACAGCCGGCTAGCCACTGCGGACGCCCCTGATGCTGGTGGGTAGCCGGGTCCTCGTGAGCCGGCGGATGATGTTGGTATGCCGTCCGAGTCGCAACCGCTGGTCACACCGATTGGCCCGGATGACCGGGAGTGGGTCGCCAACATACTCGTGCAGGAGTGGACCTCGACGGCCGTGGCGCGACGGGGCGAGCTCGTCGAGGCGGCTGGTCTGCCGGGCTACGTGGCCAGGTTGGGTGGCCGGCCTGTCGGGTTGGTACTGGTCGACGTACGGGACCGGGAGTACGAGGTCGTGGCCATCAGCACCACTGCGCAGCGGCGTGGCATCGGGCGGGCGCTGATGGAGCGGTGTTTCGCTGAGGCGCGCGCGACAGCGTGCCGGCGCGTGTGGCTCGTGACGACGAACAACAACATCGCCGCCATCGCGTTCTACCAGCACGTGGGCATGGACCTGCAGGCACTGCACCGGCATGCGGTACGCGTGTCCAGGAGCCTCAAGCCGACGATCCCACTTCGTGGTGCCACCGGAGTCGCGATCGACCACGAGCTCGAGTTCGAGCTGCTCCTCCCCAGCTAGCCTCGTGGCCGGTGCGAAGCGCGGAAACCCGTGTCAGCTCGCCCCGAGCTCGGCGTCGATCGCCCGAGCGAGCTCAGCGACGACCGGCCACGCCCCGTGCGAGCTGTTCCCGAGCACAGTCACCGTCGTTCGCGCCTCGACGAGGTGCGTGGACCGGAACGACACCCCGGCGTCGAACCCCTCCAGGATGAGCGCCGGGTGCGTACGGTGGATCCAGAACCCCATTCCGTAGCGCTTGTTCTCCTGTGGCACGTCGTTCCGTGGGCGGGTCATCTCCTCCACGCTCTCCCGAGTGACGATGCGCCCATCGAGCATGGCCAGCCAGAACTGATGTACGGCCTCCGCGGTGGTGAACGCGCCTCCGTCGCCGTTCCCGAGGACCGGCAGGTGCAGGGTGTTCGCCAGGTTCCCCTCGTTGAACACGTAGCCCAGCGCAGCGTCGGCTGGTAGGTCGTTGAGCGGGAGGAAACCGGTGCGCCGCAGACCTGCCGGCTCCATCACCAGCCGCCGCACCGCGTCGTGGTACGTGCCCCCCGTGGCGCGCTCGAGCAGGATCGCGAGCACCATGAAACCGCCGTTGCAGTAGGCGAACCGCTCGCCCGGCGGGAACTTCTGCGGATGCCCCTCGAGCATCGGCAGGAACGCCTCAGCAGTGGTCAGCTGGTGCACAGGGACCGAGAGGACGTAGTCGGAGATCTCCAGATCGCTGTCCTCGTCGAGGTAGTCGCCGATGCCGGAGGTGTGGGTCAGCAGGTGCTCGATCGTGACGTCGTCGTCCACCAGGGGCAGGTCGTTGCCGAGCAGGTGGCGCGCCGGGTCATCCAGCCGCAGCACTCCTTCCTCGACGAGCCGCATGACCGCCAGCGCAGTGAACCCCTTGCTGCCGCTCGCGATCGCGAGCCGAGCCCCGGGCGTCATCGGCGCCTGCAGGGCGCGGTGGACGAACCCTTCACATCGCTCCAGGACGCGTTGGTCGCCGACATCCACCGTCACCACGCCGGTGAACCCTTCAGCGTCGACTGCTTCGTCGAGTGTTCGAGGATCGATCTGCATACCGCCCCCTCGTGAGCCATCGCGCTCAACGCTTGTCACTGTTCACTCTGCACTCTCGCCCGGAGGAGGCGAAAGCAATTTGTACTTTGCGTCTCACCGCCGCGAGTGGTGCGAACGGTCAGACGAGCTCGCCGCGCTTCCTGGACAGGTACGCACGCTCAGCGGAGTTCTGGGTCCCAGCGAGGGCAGCGCCATACGCGTCCCGGGCCTCGGTGCTGCGGCCGAGCCGGCGGAGCAGGTCGGCTCGCACGACGTGCCACGGGTGGTAGCTCTGGAGCGGGAGGCGGTCCACCAGCGCCAGGGCGACTGAGGGGCCGTCGAGCTCGGCGACGGCGACCGCGCGGTTGAGAGCGACGATGGGTGAGGGATCGAGCCGGACCAGCTGGTCGTACAGCGCGACCACCTGCGACCAGTCGGTGTCCGCCGCCGTGGGGGCGTCGGTGTGGACGGCGTTGACAGCTGCGAGCAGCTGGTAGCGGCCGGGCCGGTTGATGGCCAGGCACTCGCGCACGAGGGCATGACCCTTGGCGACGAGCGCCGGGTCCCAGCCTGCGCGGTCCTGCTCGTGGAGCGGGACGAGCTGGCCGTTCCGCACGCGGGCCTCGCGACGCGCCTCGATGAGCAGCATCATCGCGAGCAGGCCCGTCACCTCCGGCTCGTCGGGGAGGAGTCCGCGCAGGACCCGGGTGAGCCTGATGGCCTCACGCGTGAGCTCGGCCCGCACCGGGTCGCCGTCACCGCTGGCGAGGTAGCCCTCGTTGAACACGAGGAACAGCACCGCCAACACGGTGCCGAGCCGCTCCGGCAGGTCGGCGGCCTCGGGCGCGCGGTAGGGCACGTTCGCCGCCGCGATCTTCTTCTTGGCCCGCGTGATCCGCTGCGCCATCGTGGTCTCGGGCACCAGGAACGCCTGCGCGACCTCGGCGACCGTCAGTCCACCGAGCAGCCGCAGGGTCAGGGCGATCCGAGCCTCCGGCGCCAGGGCTGGGTGGCAGCAAGTGAAGATGAGCCGCAGCCGGTCGTCCTCGACCGGACCGGTGGGCTCGTGGGCGGTGCCGTCGTACGTCATCAGTGCCGCCTGGTGCTTGGCGTCGCGCTTGCTCTCGCGGCGGATCCGGTCGATCGCACGGTTGGCGGCAGTGGTGGTGAGCCAACCGCCGGGGTTGGGCGGCACGCCGGTCTCCGGCCACTTCTCCAACGCCACGACGAGGGCCTCGCTCGCCGCCTCCTCGGCGACGTCGATGTCACCGAACCGGCGGACCAGCGAGGCGATCAGGCGGCCGTACTCGGCGCGGAAGACCCGCTCGACAGCCACCGCCCCCTGGCGTCCGGGCCCCTGCGGGCCCGGGTCGTGAGCCGACACGTCGCGACCGTCCCGGCTCAGGCCAGCCCCTCGAACGGCCGGACCTCGACCTTGCCGCGGCAGGCCTTGGAGCCCTCGGCGGCGAGCTTGATCGCCACGTCGAGGTCCGGGGCGTCGATCACCCAGAAGCCGCCGATGTACTCCTTGGCCTCCAGGTAGGGCCCGTCGGTCACCACGGGGGTGTCGCCCTGGCCGTCGACGACGGTTGCGGTCGTCGCCTGCTCGAGCCCCCCGGCGAACACCCAGTAGCCGTCGGCCTTGAGCTTGTCGTTGAAGGCGCCGGTCGCGGCGAACGCCTCCTCCATCGCCTCCTTGGAGCCGTACTCGCCGAACTCGTTGCGCTCGGCGGGGCCGTGAACGGAAAGCAGGTAGTGCGTCATCTCGGTACTCCTCGTCTCTGGGGCGGTCCGGGCGACCGCCTCCACCCTCTCCACGAGCGGGCTCACGCCGATACGACAACCTGCCACAGAAGGATCCGTCCCGGAGTGGTTCGGCGACCCGCAGGAGAGGGCTACTCGCTGACGCGCACGTCGCAGGAGAGGTCGGCGAGGTAGACGAGGCTGCGACCGCTGGGGTCGAGCCTGACGGGGGGTTGGTCCTTGCTGGCGGTGCGGATGTCCAAGGAGCTCGACTGGCTCGTCTCTGCGGGGTCTTTGAGGGTCAGCTCGCACTCGGTGTTGCCACTGGGCCAGTTCTGCACCTCCACCGTGACCGGGCCGGTCGCGGCGAAGGCGTCGGTGTCACCACGGTAGGCAGAGAAGACAGCGGGGAGTCGGGCTTCTCCAGGCGTGGCCCGGGTGACGACCTGGCAGGCGGTGTCGTTCACGGTCCAGGTGAAGGAGCCCGCGTACGGGATCTGGTAGGAGTGGGTGCCGTACAGGCCGTCCCACGACCACGAGTTGTCGGATCCGTTCCTCGCGAGGGTGACCGCGCACCCGTTGTCCTGCCCGGAGATCCGGTCGTGGACCTCGAACCGCCAGGGGCCGGTCGCCGTGTAGCTGCTGCCTCCCGAGTGGCTGCCACTTTCTCGTTGGCTGTTCCAGGCCAGGCCCCCGACAACGGCGGCGAGGACGACCACCCCGGCCAGCGCGCCGTAGCGGACGCGTGGTGAGGACGTCCACTGCCGCCACCGCGACGCAGCCTCCGAAGGCCCCGCCTCTACTTGCGCCGGTGGCGCTCCGGCGGAAGGCCGACCGCTGGCAGACGACTGTGGTGGAGCATCGTGGGCTCGCAGGTGGTTCCTGGCCCGTTCCGCCACCTCGGGCCGGTCACTGCGCGCCACGTGGTCGAGGGCCTGTCGCGCGGCGAGGACGCGCGCCGGGTCCGGATCGGACAACCACTCGGCGAGCGCGTCGACGGCGCCGGACCGGACGGGGAGGTAGGAGCTCTCCAGCGACGACGAGATACCCGCCGGCAGCTCGGCCGGGGTCACGGTGACGCCGCGCGGGTTGCGGGCCAGCACGATGGTTCCCTCGGCGCCGTACAGCCAGCGTTGAGGTGTCTGGGCAGCATCGGAGGAGCGGACCTTCTCGTACGCGTAGCCGTAGGCGTCCTCGACCGACACGTACCCGTCGCCGTCCAGGTCGGCCGAGCCTGAGCGGATTCCCTCGACCAGTGCGTGGGTGAACACCGAACCAGGCATGTCGTGTCCGGGCACGGGCTGGCCCTCGAAGGAGTACTCACTCCCTCGGGACGCGGTCAACACGACCCGACCACGCCCCGGTCCGAGGAAGCGTTCTCCCAGGCCGAGCTCGTCTCCCCCCTTGGCGCCAGCCGCGAACGCCCCGCTGAAGCAGCAGTCGAGGATCAGGACCTGGCGCTTCGCGCGGCACTCCTCGAGCTGGTCGAGCAACCACTGCGCCTCGAGGCCCGTGGCGGCCAGCCGGTCCTTCCTGGTGTCGCTCGTGGCGAAGTACAGCCGACGCCGGAGGTCCATGAGGCCGTGGCAGGAGAAGTACACGAGAACGAGGTCGTCGGGTCGGCGCTCGGCGAGGAAGTCGGCGACGGCGATCCGCACCGACTGGGCCGTGGCGTCGACCATGGAGGTGACGCTGAAGCCACCGATGGCGGGGTCCGCCAGGACGCGGCCGAAGTTGTCGGCGTCGTGGGCCGGTGACCGCAGACGGCTCAGCGCAGGGTCCTGGTACGCCTGCGTCGCAACGACGAGGGCGACTCGCTGCTCGTCGGGCAGGTCAGGAGCTGGTTGCGTGTCGGGCGAGCCAGGCATCGATGATGTGCTCCTGCTCGGCGGCGGTGATGCCGTTGAGCTTCAGGGTGTCCCCGCCCATGGTGACCTCGACGTCCCTGCTGCGCCGCCCGGCCCAGCCGCGGAGCAGCTCGATGACGGCCCGCACCGTCTCGACGGAGCCCACCTGGACGGCCAGCCAGCCGGCCAGGTCGACGACGCCCTTGGCGCCCACCGGGGACTCGCCCGGGGTCAGCGTGCGCACGTCCTCGACGTCGAGGTCGAGGAGCTCTCGGCGCAGGAGAGCCGCCTGGTCGAGCAGGTCCCCGTCCTCGTCCCCGTCGACCGGTCGCACCTGGACGACCAGACCATCGCCGGCGTCTGCCATCTCCCAGATCCTTTCGGAGTCACCATCGATACTCCTCCGCGGTGGCCGACCCGGTAAAGGCCCAGCCTCACCGCTCGTCGTGGACGAGCAGGAACGGGCCGCCGGTGGCTGCCGCCTTGACTTCGAGGTAGGGCTGCTTCTGGTCGAGGTCGTCGGTGGAGTGCAGGGAGCCGATGGCCCTGAGGGCGTCGACGAGGGTCTGGCGGGGGACGGCGGTGGCCTCGCTCTCGCCGTGGACCCCGGGGCGGGTGGACATCAGGCTGGTCAGGGGTGGAACGGTCGGGGGACGCTCCTGCCACAGCGCGTAGAGGCTGCGCGGGGTGGCGTTGCGGCTGCCGTGGTGGCCGACCTTGTAGAGGTCGACGTCACGCAGCGTCGCCCGGAGGTCGGGGTGGGCGGCCAGCTTGTCGAGGGTGTACTGCCAGTTCTCGATCTGCGCGTCACCGGGGAAGAGCAGGCTCAGGTTCCCGACGTGCAGCAGGAGGATGAGACTGGTGTTGTTCAGGACGTCGTCGAGCCGGTGGACGAGGCGGGCGGCCGAGTCAGAGCGCTGCCCTGCCAGCCGTTCGACGAGCCAGCGGACTGGCCCCGGGCCGAGGTCGACGTCGGAGAGTGCTCCGGTGGACCCCGTGGACCCCGTGGACCCCGTCGACCCCGTGGACCCGGTGGCGCCGGTGGACCCGCGGCCCCCGGTGGGGCCGGCGACCGACGCCAGCGAGGCGCGCAGGCGCAGCATCCAGAACTCGTCCTTGTCGTCCTCGCGCTGGCCGGTCACGGCCGGCGACTGCTCGACGGTGGGCGGCCCGAGCACGGTGACGGTCAGACCGGGGATGAGGTCGGCGGTTTCGGGGTCGCTGCCGGCGTGCAGGTAGCGGCCGCGGCCCGTGTCGGAGAGGGTGTCGAGGAGTCGGACCGCGTCTGCGTTCTTGAGCTGCTGCTCGGCAGCCAGGCGCACGTCCTCGTGCAGTCCGGCGGTGCCGGCCAGGTGCTCTGCGGCGGCCTGGACGCCGGCGAGGCCGGCGGCGAAGGACCGGGACCCGGCGCCGAGCGCGGGGTTGCCGTCGGTGTGTGCCGGTCCGGTGGCGTCGGCCTGGAGGGTTGGGTCCTCGGTCCACGGACGGAGCACCCGCGCGGGGGAGAGCCGGCGAAGGGTGGCCTCCCCGGTGCTGTCGCCGAACCCGGAGAGGTGGTCCTTGTGCCTGTGGGTGAGGGCGAGGACGTCCAGGACGCCGTGGGTGTGCTCCTCGATGAGTGCGGCAACGTCACGCATCCGCCCCTTGGCGCGACCCTCGCGGGCCGAGCGGGAGGAGCCGTAGTCGATGAGGAGGTGCCGCTCGGCGCGCCCGTCCGGGAGGGGCTCGTCGTACTCGACCGTGACGAGGAAGCAGTCGCCGAACCCGACCTGGTACATCCGCACCCGGACGGTGACGGGGGTGCTCACCAGGCCTCCCCGGACATCGTCTCGGTGTTGTGCAGCTCGGCGAAGGCCTGCCCGCGTGCGGCGCCGTCGGAGAAGCCCAACCGGTGCCTGGTGTCCTGTCGCCCGGTGCGCTGGAGGTACTCCAGCCGGCGCAGCTGCCGCCACCAGTCGTCCAGGTCCTTGTGCAGGTGCAGCTTGAGGTGGCCGAACTGGTCGAACACCAGGGTGCCGCCACCCAACAGCTGGATGGGGGTGTCGGGGTCGATGCCCTCGGGGACGTTGAGCCCAGAGATGCGCTCGAGCTCCCCAGCACGGAGCTCGAGCATCTGCACGTAGGTGGCGACGCTCTCGGAGACGATGAGCCCGTCGGGGCCGATCCGCTGGCTGGGCAGGACGGTGTCGACCAGCGTGTAGTACTGGGGGTCCAACCCGAGCCGGCGAGCGTTCCGCCACAGGAAGCGGTAGACCTCGTCCCTGCCCGAGCGCAGGGCCGCGAAGTTGATGCTCAGGTAGCTCGGCGGCGCCTCGACGTCGAGTGCCTTGTCCTCCCAGTCGTCGGGGACGGTGACCCCGGCTCGGGTGAAACGGTCGACCAACATGCCCCGGTAGTCCAGGTCGTCGTCGGGGGCGACCGCGACGTCGGCAAGGAGGACGGCGTAGAGCAGGTCGGGCAGCTCGAACTCCACGGGAGGCAGGTAGTCCAGGCCGCGGATGAGCATGGTGAGCAGCTGGGTGGCAGCCTTGGCGCCCTCCTCCGCGGCGCGGGCCCGGTCCAGGCTGGCCCTGGCGTGGTCCTCCCCTGGCGGGAAGAGCGCGACGAGCCGCTTGAGCCAGATGTCCAGGAGCACGTCGAGGACCACGGCGACGAGGACCTCGCCGCGGCGGTGCGGCTCTGCGAACTCAGGCAGGTCGGCCCAGTTCGCCGGTGGCGGGTCGAGGGCGGAGTGGCGCAGTGCGCCGCGACCGTGGCTCAGCACGTGCCCTATCTGCTCGGCGACCCCGGTGAGGACGCCGCGGCGAAGCCGCTCCAGGGTGACCTGCCGCCCGCTGATCCTGCCGTTCTTGTCTGCGGGGCCGAGGGCCTGCTCGACGACCGGCCGCATCGAGAAGACCGACAGCAGGGCGACCATGTCGGCGAGTCCTTCGTGCAGGGCGGCCTGGTCGGGCAGGCCGGGCTCGAGGTACCGGCGTCGCAGCCCGTCGAGGACCGCGTGGGTGGTCTCGTGCACGACGACGTCGTAGCTCAGGCACGTGTACACGGGGCCGGACCGCCCGACGGCCGGGACGTACCCGAACAGCAGCGACCGGTCCTCGTAGGAGTAGTACGCGTTGGCCTCGGCGAAGGCGTGCGGGACCAGGTGCAGGTGGTGGCCGGGGAACCCCCAGGGGAGCCGGCGCCCGAGCGCCGACTCGAACGTCGCCAGGGTGCGGGTCGCGACCGTGTACACCTGCTGGGCGTGGAAGGCGAAGCTCCTCACCAGCTCGGTGTCGGACGCGTCCGCGTAGGGGTCCTTGCCCGTGATCGCGGGGTGCAACCGGTACTGGCCGGAGGAGGCGTCGAAGTCGACGACGTGGAACCGCGGCCCCCGCGGGCCGTCCTCCACCCGGTCCCACGGCACCCGCACGGTGGCGGTCAGAATGGAACCGTCGTCCCCGGTCACCGACGGGTCCTGGGCGATCACCCGCAGGTCGATGTGCGTACGGGTCGCCTGGGTCCCCACGTCACAGGCCCTTCGGGCGGTACGGGTGTGCGGTGCCCGTGGTCCCGTCCACGCGAAGGCGCACCGAGCTGTGGAAGGTGTCGCCCGGTCGTGGGTCGCGGGCCCGCCACCCGGGTCCGGCAAGCGCCCAGGGCCATGGGTGTGGATGGATGGCGCCCTCGACGGCGTACGCCTCCGGCAGGGGCTCGCCGACTCCTGCGCCCAGCATCTTCTCGTGCCGCGCAGCGTCCAGCTGCAGCCCAGCCGTGACGGCCTCACCGGTCATCCACGCCAACGTGATGTCGGCGAGCCGATGGTCCGGGTACAGGCCGCCGACGTCGCTGTGCACCCCCGGGAACCAGGCCTCTGCCAGCGCGCCTCCGCGCTGGGCGAGCTGCTCGGGGTCGAACCGGTAGACCGCGTACGGGCCGCGGTTCTCGTCCAGGGCCATCGCGTGCCGGCCGACCGCGACGTTGGAGACCTTGCGGGTGAACGGCCAGTGGGCCTGCTCGAACTGGGCCTTGAGGTTGAGCCAGCCGACGAACTTCACCGTGTCCCACACGCCGAGGAAGGCCACGTTGCGGGCGAAGCGGTTGAACTCGGGTTGCCGAAGCTCTCACCGAAGTCCTGCCGCTGGGCCCAGAAGCGCCTCTCCTGCGCCTCGCTCGGGTCCGGCGCGGTGTTCCTCGCGTACAGCTTCAACGCATACGGCACCAGGTTCTCGGCCCCCGGGCGCAGCAGCCCCACCGTGCGGAGCATCCCCGTCAGCGCCAACGACGTGTACGCGCCACGGCTGAACCCGAACACCATCACCCGGTCACCTGGCCGGTAGTGGTTCATCAGCCACGTGTACGCCTCGGCGATGTTGTCCCGGATGCCGTAGCCGACGACCAGACCCGCCGCCCGCGTGGCCGCCTGTCCCGCCCGGGTCGTCGCGCTCCGGGCTCCCATCGTCCCCACACCCGGGTCGTAGTACACCAGCTGATCGTCGTTCTTCACGCACAGGTCGTAGATCCGGGCGACGTTCGTGGAACCGGTCTCCGGCTCGTTCGCGGTGCCGTCCAGGCAGACCACCAGGTTGCGACCCACACCGAACCTCCGATCCCGGCACCCACCGCACGGCTCCCCACGCGCGCCGCGCTCCGTACCACCTGAAGGAGATGGGGAAGCCGACTCCTGATACTCCTCGGACCCCTGCCGGGACGCAACGAGGTGTCGGTTTCGAGCCCGTGCTGCTGCCCGGAGAGAGAGTCCGTCAAGCCGTGGCTCGCGTTGGCTGGTATCGCAGGGCGACCACCCCCGACTGGAGCTGCCGGCGATCCATGAGCTGGAGCTGGATGCGTTCGCGCAGCCCGGAGAGCAACGTCGGCCCGTGTCCGGCAAGGACCGGCTGCACCAGGAACACGTACTCGTCGATCAGCCCCAGATCTGCCAACGCCAGGGGGAGCGTCACGCCACCCACGAACAGGCCCTCGCCCGGCTCCTGCTTGAGCCGCTGGACCATCTGCGCCAAGTCGCCTCGCACCAGCTCGGCATTCCAGTCGACACCGTCCAGCGTGCTCGACACGACGTACTTCTTCGTCCGGTCGATGGCCTCGGCGAAGGGGACCTGCCACTCACCCATCCAGTCCGGCCACGCGCCCGTGTCCGGCTTGCGCCATGCCGACTCCATCATCTCGTACGTCACCCGGCCGAAGAGCAGGGCGTCGGCGCCTTCCATCTCAGCGGTCCAGTAACGCATCGACTCCTGGTCGGGGGCGAGCCCTGCCTCGTGGTGGCAGCAACCGTCGAGTGTGACGTTGATCGAGTAGCGGAGTGGTCTCATGTCGGTGGTCTCCATGTGAAGTGCGCGGCCCGCCTTCACCAGACCGTCCTGGAACCACTGTCGGCGCCATCCCTCATCTCCGCCATCCCTCATCTGCGCCATCACGCAGCGGCATCTGGCCCGGGCCGCGCGTCTTTCGCCGCCGGTGGGACGGTGGGCCGGTGGTGCGCAGCGGTCGTGCAGCGGCTAGACAGGGGACGTGCCCCACGACCCGAACGACCACTTCGTCCACGTCCGCGGAGCCAGCGAGCACAACCTCAAGAACGTCGATGTCGACCTGCCACGTGACGCGATGGTGGCCTTCACCGGGGTCTCGGGGTCGGGCAAGTCGTCGCTGGCCTTCGGCACGCTCTACGCGGAGGCGCAGCGTCGCTACTTCGAGTCGGTCGCTCCCTACGCCCGCCGGTTGGTGCAGCAGATGGGCGCCCCCCACGTGCAGGAGATCACGGGGCTGCCGCCGGCGGTGGCGTTGCAGCAGCGCCGCGGCGCCCCGAGCTCACGCTCCAGCGTCGGCACGCTCACGACCTTGTCCAACCTCCTCCGAATGCTCTACTCACGCGCTGGCACCTACCCCGCCGGCACGGATCGCCTAGCGGCAGAGGCGTTCTCGCCCAACACCGTGGCCGGCGCCTGCCCTAGGTGCCACGGCCTCGGGGAGGAGCACGACGTCAGCGAGAAGCTGATGGTGCCGGACACCTCCCTGACCATCCGCGAGGGCGCGATCGCCGCGTGGCCCGGCGCCTGGCAGGGCGCCAACCTGCGCAGCATCGTGACCGGCCTCGGCATCGACGTCGACAAGCCCTGGCGGTCCCTGAAGGCGAAGGACCGGCAGTGGCTGCTGTTCACCGACGAGCAGCCGAAGGTCTTCATCAAGCCCGAACGTGACCGCGTCGACCACGGCTACCACGGCCTGTTCTGGAGCGCCCGCGCGCACGTCCACCACGTCCTGGCCACCTCCAAGAGCCAGATGATGCGGGACAAGGCGATGCGCTTCATGCGCAGCGTCCCCTGCCCGGACTGCGGGGGCAGCGGGCTGCGTCCGGAGGCGCTGAGGGTGACGTTCCGGGGCCTGAGCATCGCCGAGGTGAACGCGCTGTCTTTCACCGAGCTGGTCGCCCTCCTGCAGCCGGTGGCCGGGCTGTCCGAGGCCGCCGCGGCGACGTCGGCAGCCGACTCCGGTGAGGCGACCGAGGTGGCGGTGCGGCTGTGTGCCGACCTCGTCGCGCGGGTCCGGGTGCTGCTCGACCTCGGGCTGGGCTACCTCTCGTTGGGGCGCAGCTCCACGACGCTGTCACCGGGCGAGGTGCAACGCCTGCGCATCGCCACCCAGCTGCGGTCGGGGCTGTTCGGCGTGGTGTACGTCCTCGACGAGCCCTCGGCAGGGCTGCACCCGGCCGACGCGGCGCCGCTGCTCGACGTCCTCGAGACGCTCAAGGGTTCGGGCAACTCGCTCTTCGTCGTCGAGCACGACCTCGACATCGTGCGTCGAGCCGACTGGGTCGTCGACATCGGCCCGGGCGCAGGCGAGAACGGTGGGCAGGTCCTGTACTCCGGGCCGGTCGCGGGCCTCGAGCAGGTGGCGGACTCCGTGACCGGAGCACACCTCTTCGGCCGGGTGGAGGCGCCGCCCCGCCCCCAGCGCGTCCCCCAGGGGTGGCTGCACCTGCGGGGCATCAGCCGGCACAACCTCGAGGACCTCTCGGTCGACGTGCCGCTGTGCGTCATGACGGCGGTGACGGGGGTCTCCGGCTCGGGCAAGTCGACCCTGGTCACCCAGGTGCTGGCCGAGCTGGTGCGCCGTCACCTCGGGCAGGCCCCCGACGACGCCGAGGACACCGAGCTCGAGATCGACGTCGACGAGGCCACCGGGCTGGAGTCCTTCGACCGGCTCGTGCGCGTGGACCAGCGCCCGATCGGCCGCACCCCGCGCTCCAACCTGGCGACCTACACGGGTCTGTTCGACGCCGTGCGCAAGGTGTATGCCGCGACGCCCGCAGCCCGTGAGCGCGGGTACGGCGCGGGTCGCTTCTCGTTCAACGTGGCCGAGGGGCGGTGCGAGACCTGCCAGGGGGAGGGCTTCGTCACGGTCGAGCTGCTCTTCCTGCCCGGCACCTATGCGCCGTGCCCGGCCTGCCACGGGGCGCGCTACAACCCCGAGACCCTGGAGATCGAGTACCGGGGCAAGAACGTCGCGGAGGTGCTCGCCATGTCGGTGGACGAGGCTTCCGAGTTCCTCGCCGACGTGCCGGCGGCCGCGCGCAGCCTGATGACGCTGGGTGAGGTCGGGCTGGGTTACCTGCGCCTGGGGCAACCCGCCACCGAGCTCAGCGGCGGGGAGGCCCAACGGATCAAGCTGGCAACCGAGCTGCAGCGCGCGCGTCGAGGGCACGCGCTCTACCTGCTCGACGAGCCGACGGCAGGGTTGCACCCCGCCGACATCGCCCTGCTGTTGCGCCAGCTGCACCGGTTGGTGGACGCGGGCAACACCGTGGTGCTGGTCGAGCACGACCTCGACACGGTCATCAGCGCCGACTGGGTCATCGACCTGGGTCCACGCGGCGGGGACGAGGGCGGTCGGGTGGTGGCCACGGGCACACCAGAAGAGGTCGCCCGGGCCGAGGCCAGCGCCACCGCGACGTACCTGGCCGCCCGCCTCTCGTCCCACGGGTGACACAGGTGCAGTCCGCCGGCAGGACCTATCCGCGCACGTGGGGTGCAGAGTGCACTCGTACGCCGTCCCGGGACTGTTCTGCCGGGGAGCCGACAGCGTCAGTCGTCTTCGACCAGGTCCATGCGTAGTAGACGACACCGCCCAGCAGAGCGACCTCGGCGAGGCTGCCGACGATGTAGTAGCTCCACTCGCCGATGGCGCCCCCCGCGATCGTGACTGCGTAGAGGACGGCCGCGACGAGGTTGGCCATCCGCGTGGCCCTCACCGGCAGGACGAGGCTCAGGAACACCATCAGGCTGGGGACCAGGACGTAGATCGTCACGCCCAGCAGGAAGCCCTGTCCGATGGTGAAGGCGAACATCTTGCCGGCTGCGATGTCCGCCCGTACGTCGGCTCGGAATGAGCTGAACAGGTCCACGTACGCAAAGACGAACAGCATGGACGTCCACAGCGCGGAGATCTTGGTTCTTGGGCTGATCCAAGGGTCCTGGTAATGGTTCCTGGCGGTCACGGTTGCCTCCCAAGGGCCGTTCGGGCTTGGGCGCCCGACAAGGCGGGACTGTCCCGCTGGTCCAAGCATTTCGGCCCGCTCCACCTCTCGGCAGAGGCACAGGTCCTGCGGCGAGGGGCCGCCCACGCTGCGACGTCAGGCTGTCCCGGGTGCGTCGTGAGCCGCAGCCGTCAGGACGAGAACGAGAACGAGGACGAGCCCGAGCAGGAACGCGGCCGTGCCCACGGACACCGTGGCCAGCACGATGCGCCGAGAGCGGTCGACCGCCTGCGGACTGCCGACGTAGACGATCTTGGTGGGGTCGGCGTTGGCCAGCTGCATCGACGCGGCGGCGAGCTTGGCGTTCGCTGCGTCGAGAGCCTGCACGGCGACGGTCCGAGCGGTCGTCAGCGTCCGGTACCCGGTCATCAGTGGCGCGAAGCGGGTCAGCTCGGCCTCAGCAGCGGCGATGGAGGTCGCCATGGCAGCCGCTCCCACGGCGTTGCCGGCAGCGCGGGCGAACGCCTGCTGCTGCACGAGCCCGTCGACCCGGGCGAGCTGCGCCTCATACGCGTTCTGCGGGTCGGCCACGGCGTTCCTGGCGGTGAACTGGCTGATGGCGGCGGTGGCCGCTGCCACGGCCCGCTGCGCTCCGTCGACTGCGGCCTGAGCGGACTGCACCTGGCTCTCGAAGAGGGTGTGCAGCGTCTGGACGGTCACGTCCTCGAGGATCGGGACGACGGTGTCCTCGTCCATGCTGGTGTACGCGACGGCGACGCTGGCGCTCGACCCGCGCTGCGTGACGACGAGTCCTGCAGCGAGGTCGTCCGGGGAGACCTTCGTCCTGGCCACCACCGCACTGCGCACCACCGGGCCGGAAGCGGTGGCCTCGAAAGCAGAGACGAACTGGGTGACCCCCTGCGCGCCCGCGTACTGGGTGTCCAACCCGCCGACGAGGGCTGACGGGTCGACCACCGCCGTCGCCGTGTACTCGACCGGCTGGGGCAGCAACAGCCCCACCGTGGCCGACATCGCCAGAAGGGGTAGCACGATGACCAATGCAAGCAGCGGCCTGGCTGCTCTGAAGAAGCCCAAAACCCCCATGGTCACACCTTTCTCGGCATGGCTCCCCGTCCCGGCGGAGTCCACCCCGTCCTTGCCATGCAGCCGGCTCCGCCGCCAACCGCGCACCGCGGGCGGCATGCCGCCAGTGCTCACCTGCAGGACGGCCCGCATGGCGCCCAGTGCGTGGGCCCCGCTCCTGCTCGTGCAGACCCATCCACACCGATCACTTCGTCCATCCTTACAGGCCCGACCAGACCGACACTTCCCTCATTTCGCCTAGTCCGCCTGATCCGACCCTTCTCGCGCCGCAACGCCCTCGGGACGATTGGCTCTGCCTGAGGGAGTCGCCGGAGGAGGACGGTGAGTAGGCGGCGAAAGGCCGGGTCGGGAGGTGGCCGCCATGTCAGGCAGCATCCGCGAGGCGTCACCCGCGGCGCGGCACCGTGTCGGTCGGAAGGCCGCGTCCGTCAGGGTGCGGCGAGCTCTGGTGGCCTGCGGCATCGCCTACGCGGTCCTCTACCCGCTGGTGAACGATGCGATCGCGGCGACGGTCTACGGCGGGTACAGCCGCATGTCGCAGGCGGTCAGTGAGCTGTCCGCCACCGGGGCACCGCCGAGGGCCTTCCTCACGGCGATGGGCCCGGTCTTCAGCGTGTTGCAGTTGGGGTTCGGGGTCGGGATGTGGCAGTCCGCGCACGGCGCGCGGGCGATCCGGATCGCCGGTGCCCTGATGCTGGGACACGGCGTCATGAGCTTCTTCTGGGTCCTCGCACCCATGTCCCGCCGCGAGGTGATCGCCGCCGGGGGCTCCACGTCGGCTGACACCATGCACCTGGTCCTGGCTGCCGGAACCGGCATCTTCGTGGCGTCGTACGTGGCGGTCTTCGCGGTCGCCTTCGGCTGGCGCTTCCGCGCCTACTCGGTCCTCACACTTGCCGTCGCACTGGTCTTCGGAAGGCTCAGCGCCCAGGTCGACCGCCTGGAAGCAGGGGACCCCACCCCATACATGGGCCTGTTGGAGCGGATCGGGATTGGGGCGTGGCTGCTCTGGTTGGCGGTCGCCACCGTCGTCCTGCTTCGACGCAACGCCCACAATGCCGTTGGCGGCGTGCCATGACCCGACGCCCCTCGGGCACCCAGTCGCAGGCGCACCGCGCGTCACCCGACCCGACTTGGCGGCTTCTGTACCGGCTCGGCGCCTGGGCAGCCGCAGCGTACGTGGTCATGGTCCTCATTCCGCTGGTTCTGCTCGCCACCGTCCCCATCCCTCCGTCGTCTGGCGCCGCGCTGTTGGAGTACATCGGCACCCACCGCGTGGTCTACCTCGTGGAGCTCGTGTGCTTCGTCGGGCTCAGCGTCCCGGCCCTGGTCGTGTTCAGCGCCTGGGCCATGGCGCTCAAGCACGTGGACAAGTCGCTGGCGCTCGTGGGTGGGCTCTTCGGGATCGCCTCCGAGGTCACCGCCCTGGCAGTCGGCAGCAGTCCGCAGTCGCTCAACGGCGGCCTGCTCACGTTGAGCACCGCCTACGAGTCGGCGTCCACGGCCGACCAGCGCGCCGGCCTGGCCAGCGCCGCAGACGCGGTCATCGCCACGACCAACGCGATGCCCTGGGCCGGGGTCCTGACCGCAGCCGGGATCCTGGTGCTCTCCTTGGTGGCATGGCGCGGCCCCGTGCCCGCACGCGTGGCGGCATTCGGCATCCTGACCGGAGCGGTGGGCATCGTGGCCGAGGCTCTCCGTCCCGTGATCGGGGACGGCTACCTGCTCTACGGCCTTCTCCTGCCGGTCTGGTTCGCCCTGACCGCATGGACCTTGCACACCCTCGGACGCCGTCCCCCGGCTCCTGTCACCGGGAACCCTCCCATCTGAGAGCGGGTCCGAGCGGGCTGCCAGACTGAGTGCAGCCGCTAGCCGACCGCGTCGCGGATGACCTCCTCCAGCGCCTGCCGCACCTCCTGGGGATCGACGGCCATGGCGTTCTCGCCGACCGTGACCTCGAACCGGCTGCTTCGCGGCGACGTCGTGGGACGCGGGTAGAGGAACAGCTCGAGTCCCCGGCGCTCGACGAACCGGGAGTGCGCTGCCGCCAGCGCCTCGGGCGGCACGGGGACGATGACGTGGAACAGGGGCGTCTGCGGGGGATCGGGGACGACCTCGACGCCCGGGAGGTCCTGGAGGACCGCCGCGAGCTCCTTTGCCCGCTGCCAGAACGCCGGCATCCGGGGGACGAGCGTGTCGAGCCCGATCTCCGCCGAGACCGCCAGCGGCCAGGCGTGGTGCAGCTGCCCGCCCAGCCGCGCGAGCCACTCACGAGCCTGGTCGACGAGGTCGGACGGCCCCGCGAGGACCGCCCCGGCAAGACCTTCGAGACCCTTGTAGAGGGAGACGTAGACCGTGTCGAAGAGGGCGGCGATCTCGGCGTGCGGGCGACCGTAGAACGGCTGTGCCTCCCACAACCGCGCGCCGTCGAGGTGCGCCGCTACGCCTCGGTCGCGCGTCCAGGACGTCTGCGCGACCAGCTCCTCCCACGATGGGAGGCGGCCGCCCAGGTCGCGCTGCGGCAGCTCGAGGAGCACCGCAGCCATGGGCTCGCGAACGGCCTCGAGGTCCTCGAGCGTGACGAGTCGGTCGTGGTCGCCGAGCAGCATCCCGTGCAGCTGGTGGACGACCTCGTAGCCCTTGCGCTCGTGCACCTCGATGTGCGCCCTGGGATGAAACCCGATGGTGCGGCAGGTGCGGGCGTCGGCGTGCACTCGCAGCGCGACCTGCGTGGCCATCGCCCCCGTCGGCATGAACACCGCCGCCTCCTTGCCGAGCAGGTCGGCCACGCGCTCCTCCAGCCGCGCCACGGCGCCGCCCCGGCCGTAGGTGTCGAGGTCGCCGTCTTCGACACGCGCCTGGAAGTCGCGCAGGCGACGGGTCGGCGCGCGGCGCTGCTGCCCGTGCACGGAGAGGGAACGCTGCGGCTGCGCAGGGTCGGTGGGGGTGGGATGGGGGTCCATGACGCCCATCCTGACCCACCGGTGGGCGGTCCGCGCCGCCACCTCGGTCAGGCCGTCTGTGGTGTGGCGGGGTGGGATCGTGCCCACGCCACGATCTCGTCCGGCCTGTTGATGGCGGTGCCGTCGTCGAGCACCAGGACCGGGACGAAGAACGATCCCGTCAGGGCGTGGACCTCCCGCCTCACCTTGAACTGCAGGAACGCGGGCAGGTGCTCCTGGCCCTTGGCCTTCACGGTCTGCGGGTCGTGGCCCGCCTCGACCAGGGCCTGGTGCGCCTTGTGGCAGTCGTGGTGGCTGCTGCCGTTGGTGCTCCAGCAGATGTAGAGCCTCATGCCGATCCGCCTCCTGTCGTCGTCGCGGCCAACTCGGGCGGGCTGACGGGTGTCGCCACCGGTTCGACGGCGACCGTGTCGCCGTGCCGGTGGACCACCCGCCAGGCACCGTCCTCGCGGCGGTAGACCTGCGTGACCCGCAGCGTGTAGGTGCGCGGTCGGCCGTCGACCGAAGTCGAGGTGTGTTCGAGGCCGGCCGTGTAGGCCATGTCCCCGACCGCGTCGTAGGCCTGCAGCTCGAACGAGTAGGACGTGCACCCGGAGAAGCTGCGGCCGAGGTCGGTGAAGAGCACGCCCACCTCCGCCTGGCCGATCGCGGTGCGCCACGCGCCGACGACGCTGACCGGCTCCTGCCGCGACCAGAGTGCCCGACGTGGCTCGGCGTCGCCGTCGTGCAGGGCGAGCTCTGCGGCGTGGAGGGTGCCCTCGACCCACCGGAGGAACTGCTCCCGGTCGCTCGGGCCGCGCTCGGCCCGCTCCGCGTTCACCGGGGTGCCTTCGCGAGGAGGGCCCGTGCCACCATCGCCATACCGACCGCCGTCAGGCTCCACGCGACGAAGTCGACCTGCGGGCTGCCGAGGACCACGGTCGCCACGAAGTGCAGGGGCTGGGAGACGGTGACCGCCCAGGCCGCCCACGCGGGCACCCGTCCCGACCGCAGCAGCGCCAGCCCGAGCAGGACCGTGCCGACCACGTGCCCGAGGACGAACACGCCGATCGAGATGTCGATCGTGGGGTGCGCCGCGTCGAGCACGGCCGCACCGTCGGTGGCGCTGACGTCCGAGGTGGCGACGCTCCACAGCAGCTGGTCGTAGCCGGCGAGCACGCCGAGCGAGAGGTACCCCGGCACCGACAGCGCCAGGGCCCAGGCCGTCAGGCGCGGTGCCGCGCCGCGGCACACCCGGGCCGCAGCGAAGAGACCCGGCACCAGGGTGAGGACGGCCACGTAGGTCAGCCAGACCACCGCGCTCTGCCGGCCGGGGTGGGCCTCCACGGCGGCGAGCGACGCCGCGTTGCCGTCGGCGGTGTAGTAGGGGAGGGCGAGGCGCAGGACCGCAACCGCGGCGGGGCCGACGGGGAGCAGCGCGGCGACAGCCACCAGGGACGGGGTGGCCGAGCGCGTTCGGGTGGGGGCGACGACCGTGGTCATGACGCCACCACCGCGGTGTTGCCTCGAGAGACCAGCAGGACGCCGACCGCGGTGAGGACCACGATGACGCCGCCGACTGCCTGGGCGGCAGAGGGGACGCCGTCGACGACGAGCGCGGGCAGGGCGGTGACCGCCGAGAGCACGCGGAGGGCGACCAGCGGGCGCAGCGGCCGCGACGGGTCGCGCAGGGCGCGGACGACGAGCCCGAGGGAGACGATGCCCAGCAGGGTCGCGAGGACCGCCATCGGGTAGGGAGGGTGCTCGCCGTCGGCCAGCGGCAGGGTGAGGACGTCCGCGAGCGACGGCACCGCCAGGGCGAGGAGGCCCGCGCGGCGGATGGTGTTGGTATCCATGAGGATTCCTTTGGGTTGGATGGACCTCAACCGTCGATGCCAGGCCCACCCGAGTGGCAGGGGCCGCTTCCTGCCACGCCCGGCGGTCCGCCCGACCCGGCCGGGAAAGATTCCCGGGTGCACGCCTCGTCCGCGGCGGTATCTTCGAGCAGGACGCAGGAGGTGGTCGATGCGCACGAAGGGGCTCGCCAGCGCGATCGGCCTCATGACCGTCCTGCTGGCCGTCGGCGCGGTGGGGGCCACGCTCGCCGCGGGCTGGTCGTTCGACGACGCGGTGCAGGCCTTCGTCGTCAGCAACACCCTGATCGGCGTCAGCTTCGGCCTGTGCGGGGTGCTCATCGCCTGGCACCGGCCGGGCTCGGCGCTCGGCTGGATGTATGCCGCGGGCGGCCTCTGCCAGACCCTGTCCGCCCTCGCCGCGCCCCTGCAGGAGGTGCTCGGCGACGCGGGGGTGCCCACGTGGCTGCTGCGCCTTGATGGCGCCGTCTTCCAGTGGGCCTGGCCGGTCAACATCACGCTGGTCCCGCTCTCGCTGCTCCTGCTCCCGGACGGCCGGCTCGCCTCGCGACGCTGGCGCCCGGTGGCAGCCACCATCGCCGCGACCTGCCCGCTCTTCGTCCTCGAGGTGGGCCTCGACCCCGGGCAGCCGTCCGGCAGCCCCAGCCCGTACGGCACCCTCGGCGCGCGCACCTACGAGTCGCTCAGCTGGTTGTGGACGGTCAGCGAGGCGCGGTGGGTCCTGTCGGTGCTCGTCGGGATCGCGTGCCTCGTGGTGCGCTACCGGGCGGGCCCCGAGGTCGTGCGCCGGCAGCTGTTCTGGCTGGTCGCAGCGGCTGCAGTCATCGGGATCGCGGTGACCCCATGGGCGCTCGTCGCCGGCACGCCGCTCGCCGTGCTGTTCACGATCCCACTGCTCCCGGCCGCCGTCGCCGCGGCCGTCCTGCGCCACCAGCTGCTCGACATCCGGCTGGTGGTCGCCCGCGGGGTCACCTACGCGTTGCTCTCGGGCCTCGTGCTGGCCATGTATGCGGCCCTGGTGTTCGTCCTCACCGACGTCGCCTCCGCGCTGGTCGTCGCGCTGCTCGCGCTTCCCCTGCGCACCCGGCTCCAGGCCGCGGTGGACCGGCTCCTCTACGGCGACCGCGGTGACCCGCTGCGCGTCGCGTCGCGGGTCGGGCGCTCGCTCGGCATCAGCCTGCAGGCGACCCTCGAGGAGATCCGGACGACGCTGCGACTGCCCTATGTCGGGGTCTCCGGCGACGGCCAGGGCCTCGCTGCCGGGGGCACGCTCGAAGGACCGTCGGTGAGCCTGCCACTGGACGGCGGCGAGCTCCTCGTCGGCCTGCGACGAGGCGAGACACGACTCGCGCCCGCCGACGAGCGCATCCTCAGGCTGCTTTCGGGCCCGCTCTCGACCGCGGTGCACGCGACGGTCCTCCTGGAGGAGCTGCAGCGCTCGCGCGAGCGGCTCGTGTCCACCCGCGAGCACGAGCGTCGCCGGCTGCGCCGCGAGCTCCATGACGGGCTCGGGCCGCTGCTGACCGGCGTCGCGCTCTCCGCCGACACCGCAGCCAACCTCGCCGGCGGTGGCCCCGAAGACGCTGTGCAGCAACGTCTTTCGGAGGTCCGCACCGGAGCCAGATCGGCGCTTGCGGAGGTCCGCCGGATCGTCGACGACCTGGGATCGCCGGCGCTCGACGAGCAGGGGCTGGTCGCGGCGCTCCGTATCCGCGCCGGGCAGCTGCAGCGCCGGGCGGACGGGCAACCCCTGCACACCACCCTCGAGGCCGCCGAGCTGCCGGCGCTGCCACCAGCCGTCGAGCAGGCGGTGTACCGCATCGCCACCGAGGCCCTCACCAACGTCGTGAGGCACTCCCGCGCGGACTCCGTCGTCGTCCGGCTGGGCCACGACGGGGCCGAGCTGCACTGCGAGGTGCTGGACAACGGCGCCTCCACCGAGGACTGGCGGCCGGGCGTCGGGATCGTCGGGATGCAGGAACGGGTCACCGAGCTCGGCGGTGCCTGCGAGGTCGGCCCCGGTCCGGGCGGCGGCCACGTACGGGTCCGCGTGCCCACGGCACTCGCATGATCCGGGTCCTCGTCGCCGACGACCACCCTGTCGTGCGGTCGGGGCTCGTCGGCGTGCTGTCCACCCTGGAGGGTTTCCAGGTGGTCGCGGTGGTCGCGGACGGCCGCGCAGCCGTCCGCGAGGCGGTGATCCACCGTCCCGACGTGGCGCTGATGGACCTGAAGATGCCCGACGGCGACGGCTTCACGGCCATCCGCGAGCTGGGGCGGGTGGCGCCCGCGGTGCGCATCTGCGTCCTGACGATGTACGACGACGACGACTCGCTCTTCAGCGCGATGCGTGCCGGTGCGCACGGCTACCTGCTCAAGGGATCGGAGCAGGAGGACATTGCCGGGGCGGTGCGCGCCGTCGCGGCGGGTGAGGTGGTCTTCGGCCCCGGGATCGCGACCCGGGTCCTGAACCAGCTGACCGCCCCAGCGACCGCGGACGCACGGACGGCGGCGTTCGCGGACCTCACGGCCCGCGAGCTCGAGGTGCTCGACCTGCTCGCGTCAGCGCTGCCGACGGGCGCGATCGCCCGCCGCCTGGGGCTCAGCTCGAAGACGGTGAGCAACCACGTCTCCAACATCCTCGCCAAGCTGCAGGTCGCCGACCGCACCCAGGCGGCGATGCGCGCCCGCGACGCCGGTCTCGGACGGCCGCGTCCGCAGGACTGACGGACGACCTCAACCCGGCCGGCGTGCGAAGGTGGGCGTCGTGAGTGAGGAGCTGCCCGCCCTGACCGTCGAGGACCGCGCCGCTTGGCGAGCCTGGCTCCGCGAGCACCACGCCGGATCCCGCGGGGTGTGGCTGACCCTGGCGAAGAAGGGCGCCGCCGCGCCGACGAGCCTCACGTATGCCGAGGCGCTCGAGGAGGCGCTCTGCGAGGGGTGGATCGACGGGCAGGTCCGCAGCGGCGACGACCGCAGCTACCGGCAACGCTTCACGCCCCGTACCCCGCGCAGCGGCTGGTCCCAGCGCAACGTCGCCATCGTCGAGCGACTCATCGCGGAGGGGCGCATGCAGGCGCCGGGACTCGCGGCGGTCGAGCGCGCCAAGGCCGACGGCCGCTGGGACGCCGCGTACGCCGGGCCGGCGAGCATCGAGGTGCCGGCCGACCTCGCCGCAGCGCTCGACGCCGACCCTGCCGCGCGCGCGGCGTTCCAGGGCCTCGACAGCCGGAACCGGTACTCCGTGCTTTACCGCATCGAGACCGCCAAGCGGGCCGATACCCGGAGCCGACGCATCGAGCAGCTCGTCGCCATGCTCGCGCAAGGGGAGACCATCCACCCCAGGTCCGGGTCCACACCCGGGTCAGGGGGCGTCAGGCGCCGGGGGTGAGGATGCGGGACCGGCGCTGCACGACCCACGGGAACGGCGGACGCCACCGCTTCCACCGGCGGGCGATCACCAGCACAGGGACGCTGGCCCACCACGCGAGCGCGACGACCGGCACGGCGAAGAGGCAGAGCCACCACGGCCCGACCAGCCATCCGAGCAGCAGGGCCGCCACCGCCAGCAGGCCACCCACGACGTGGAGGACACCGACGAGCAGCAGTCCCGCGGTCTCCACCTGCTGGGCGTGGGCGAACGCCGCGTTGGCGATGTTCTCGACATCGTCCATCGAGCGCAGCGGCACCGCGACGGTGGTGCGCTCCCGCTCGGCCTCGCTCACGTGGTCCCGGTGCCGAGCCAGGACCTGGGCAGGGGAGCCGTCCGCCACCACGATCGAACGGCCGCGGGCGCAGTGGCGGGTCATCTCGGTCTCGAGGTCGGTGAGGCGCCGGCCATGCTGCATCCGCTTGGGCCACGGCGGGAAGACCGGCCAGCGCAGCTTCGTCTCGACCAGGGCACCGTCGGCCAGGAGGGTGCGCACCCGCAGGCTCGCGCCGCCGTACCAGTCGCCGACCTCCGCCGAGACCGTGCCGTCGGGGGTCACGAGGATCGGCTCGGGTCGTTCGGCGTTCTCGAGGAAGTAGCGCTGGATGTCCTGCTCGTAGGCCGCAGACCACTCCAACGACAGGTCGTGGCCGTTGTCCAGCACGAGGCAGCCGGCCGGCACGAGCCCGAGGTCCTCCAGCTCCGAGGCCAGCTCGGGGTGGTGGGCGTACTCGATCAGCCAGGGTGTGGCGCGGTACTCCAGCACGGTGTCCTCCTCCGCCGGCGCAGCAGGGCACGGGCCGCCCCCAGCCGGTCGGCGGTCACGCTAGGACGCGCGGAGCGCCGCAGTGCGTCGTTCCGCCCAAGCACCAGCCGATCGGGGGATGCGAGGAGGACCGACCGTGACCGGAATGTCCGTCAGCTCGCGGGGCCGAGGAACGAGCCGGCGAACGACCCCGCCGGCCGCAGCGCAGGCAGCAGCGCGGCCTGGTAGGCGTGGTAGACGTCCGGCTTGCCCGTCCAGACCGTCGTCGACGGCTGGTGGTGCTCGTCGAGCTCGTGCCGCCACGACCCGTCGACCCGGTCGATGAACCGGCGCTCCGCCTGGTCCCACCACACGGCGTACCAGTCGAGGTAGCCCTGCTCGCCGGTCGCCGCGCCCAGTGCCCAGGCTGCCGCGATGCCCTCGGCTAGCACCCAGTGCAGCCGGGTCCGGACGACGGGGGTGCCGTCGAAGTCGACCGTGTAGACGAACCCGTCCTCGCCGTCGACGTGCCAGCCGTCGCGCACCGCCGCGTCGAACAGCCCCTCGGCGTCCTCCAGCAGCCACTGCGGCGCGTCCTGGCCGCGGACGAGGTGCGCGGACCGCACGTGCAGGGCCAGCCGCGACCACTCCAGCAGGTGCCCGATCGTCACGCCGTACGGGCGGAACGGGTCGGCGGGGGAGTCGCGGTTGTAGTCGGGCGCAGCCACCCACGCGGAGGTGAAGTGCTCGGGCAGCCGCCACTCGGCCGGGCGGGCGACCTCGTGGACGACGCGGCGCACGATCCGCTCGGCACGCTGCAGCCAGACCGCTTCACCGGTGACGTCGTGGACGGCCAGTAGCGCCTCGACGGTGTGCATGTTGGCGTTGGCGCCGCGGTAGTCCTCCAGCGTGGTCCACGCGCGGTCCCACGACTCGGCGGCCATGCCCTCGTCCTCGCGCCAGAACCGGTCCTCGAACACGCCCACCGCGTCGGCCAGCAGCGCCTCGCCATCGGGGTGCCCGGCCGCGGTCGCGCTTGCCGCGGCCAGCAGCACGAAAGCGTGCTCGTAGCAACGCTTCTCGGGCACGGTCGGCTGCCCGGTGGCGACGTCGACCGCGGCGAACCACCCACCGTGCTCGGCGTCATACAGGGTCGTCCGCAGGGCGGCGACGCCGTGGTCGAGCTCGCGCCGGGCGTCCCCGTTGCCCCCGAGCACCTCGAGCGCTGCGACGTGCGTCATCCGGCAGGTGACCCAGGCCTCGACGGGGCGGTCGAGCACCGGCTGCCCCGTGTCGTCGAGCCAGGCGAACCCGCCCGTCGGGTGCACGGACCGGCGGGCGAACTCCCAGAGCCGGGCGCGTTCGGAGGCGAGGGTGTCGAGGTCGGGAGCCACAGGAAGCATGCCCGGATCGTATGACGCGGGGCCCCCACCACGGCCGCGCTGGTTGCTACGGTTCCGCTGGCGGGGGCGGCCGGCGCGCGAAGGGGAGACGATGCAGCAGGAGCACGAGGACGCGACCGTCAGGAGCGAGCCCCGGCGCCGTGCCCGCCTCCCGGAGCCGCGGCGCCGTACCCGGCTGGTGCTGGCCAGTGCGCTGATGCTGTTCGTCGAGCTGGCGCTGATCCGGTGGACGTCGTCCAACAACCTCTACCTCGTCCACCTCACCAACTTCGTCCTGCTGGCGAGCTTCCTCGGCATCGGGCTGGGGTTCCTGCGGGCCAAGGCAGAGCGCGACCTCTTCCCACTGGCGCCGGTCCTGCTCGCGGCGCTCATCGCGTTCGTCCTGGTGTTCCCCGTGCGCACCGGTACGGGGCGCGGTGGACAGTGGCAGCTCGTGGGCCTGTTCGACCTGCCGCCGCTGCCGCGTCCGCTGAGCCTGGCCGTCGTCTTCGTGCTCACCGTCGCGACCCTGATGGCGCTCGCCCAGGAGGTGGGCCGGACCTTCGCCACCTTCGCCCCGCTCGAGGCCTACCGGCTCGACGTCGTCGGCAGCCTGACCGGCATCGTCGCCTTCGCGGCGCTGTCGTTCCTGCGGCTGCCGCCGCTCGGCTGGGGCCTGGTGGCTGCCGCCGCGTTCGTCGTCCTGCTCGGCCGCCGCGCCGCCCGGGCCGGGCGCCTGCCGGCCGTTGCCCTCGCCACCCTCGTCCTCATGCTCGGCGCAGAGTCCTTCCTGGGCAGCTTCCAGTGGTCGCCCTACTACAAGATCCACACCGCCGACGTGGCCGGCGGCCTCGTGCGCGTCGAGGTCAACAACACGCCGCTGCAGACCGCCCTGCCGGTGTCGGTGATCAAGCAGAGCTCGCAGTTCTACCTCTACCCCTACACCTACGCCGGCCCGCACGACGACGTGCTGGTCGTCGGCGCCGGCACCGGCAACGACGTCGCGGTGGCCCTGGACCAGGGAGCCAAGCGGGTCGACGCCGTCGAGATCGACCCGGCGCTGCTGCAGCTCGGCCGCGACCGACACCCCGACCGGCCGTACTCCGACCCGCGGGTCACCACCCACGTCGACGACGGCCGCGCGTTCATGGAGCGCACCGACCGCCGCTACGACCTGATCCTGCTGGCGCTGCCCGACTCCGCGACCATCGTCACCGGCCAGTCGGCGCTGCGGCTGGAGAACTACCTGTTCACCACCCAGGCGCTCACCAAGGCTCGCTCGCTGCTCAAGCCCGGCGGCACGTTCGCCATGTACAACTACTACGAGCCGTGGCTGCTGGACCGCTACGCCAACACCGTCCGCACCGTCTACGGCACCGCGCCGTGCGTGCAGCTCGGCCCGAGCTACGGCCCCCGCCAGCAGGCTGTGCTCACGCTGCGCAAGGACGCCAGCACGGGTGGGTGCACCAACACCTGGACACTGCGCGCCGCCGCCCTCGAGCCCTCCGTCGACGACCGGCCGTTCCCCTACCTCGGCTCCCGCTCCATACCGTCGTTCTACCTGTGGATGCTCGGCCTGGTCCTGCTCGCCTCCGTCGTGGCCGTCCGCACGGTCGCGGGCCCGCTGCGCACCATGCGCCCGTATGCCGACCTGTTCTTCATGGGCGGCGCCTTCCTGCTGCTGGAGACCAAGAACGTCGTCCAGTTCGCGCTGCTCTTCGGCACGACCTGGGCCGTGAACGCGGCGGTCTTCGCCGGGGTGCTGCTCAGCGTCCTCGCGGCGATCGAGGTCGCCCGCCGGGTCACCATCAGGCGACCGGTCCTGCTGTACCCGGTGCTGCTCGCCGCGCTCGCGCTCGCCTGGCTCGCGCCCCAGGACAGCCTGCTGGACCTCTCCGTCGTCCCACGCTTCCTCGCCGGCGTGACGATCGCGTTCCTGCCGATCTTCGTCGCCAACCTGCTCTTCGCCGTGCGGTTCAAGGGGTCGGGGTCGAGCACGGTGGCGTTCGGCGCCAACCTGCTCGGCGCCATGGTGGGTGGCGCGCTGGAGTACCTCGCGCTCATCCTCGGCTTCAACGCCCTGCTCATCGTGGTCGCCCTGCTCTACGGGCTGGCGCTGCTCACCGGGCGCCGTCACCTGGTCGCCGCCCGCGCCTGAACCGATGAGCACCGGTGTCGCTGCACCTGCACGGACCGTGCCCCGAGCGTTTGTGGTGGCCGGTCTGCTGGGCTGCGTCCACGCTGCCTTCAGCCTCTACTGGGCGGTGGGCGGCACGGCGCTCGTCTGGTCGCTGGGCAGCGACCTCGTGGCGACGTTCCGGGGGAGGGAATGGGTGCTCGCTCCGATCGGTGCACTGAAGCTCGTCGCAGCGCTGGCGCCCCTCCTCCTGGCCTCGAACGGCTGGCCGGCCGGGCAGGTCGCGCGGTCCGCGTGCTGGCTCGGTGCGGCGGTCCTGGTCCTGTGGGGTGGTCTCAACACGGTGGTGGCCAACTCGTGCTCGTGGGCGCGATCCACCCGTCCTCGGGCTTCGACCGCCCAGGGATGGTCGGCCACGCCTGGCTGTGGGACCCGTTGTTCCTCCTGTGGGGCGCGTCGGTCGTCCTGGGCCTCCGCGCCCGAGCAGGTGCGAGCGGCGCCCGGCGCGACCGTTAGGGTTTGCAGGGTGCTGAGGACGACGGCGGCTGTGGTCGCAGGCAAGGCCGCGCGCGCGGCGTCCCGTCTCCGCGGCGGTGGCTCCGCCCTGCCGGGGCTGGTGGCCGAGAAGGTAGACCCGGGGTTCCTCACCCACGCGCTCGCCGACGTCCGCGGCGGCATCGTGGTGGTCAGCGGCACCAACGGCAAGACGACCACCACCAAGATGCTCGTCGCCGTGCTGCGAGCCCATGGCCGCACCGTCTTCACCAACCCCACGGGCAGCAACTTCACCCGCGGCGTCATCTCCTCGATGCTCGGCGAGCTGCCGGTGAGCGGCCGCCTGGCCGCGGACCTCGCGGTGCTCGAGCTCGACGAGGCGCACGCCCTCAAGTTCGCCGCGGCCGTCAAGCCCACCCACGCGCTGCTGCTCAACGTCGCCCGCGACCAGCTCGACCGGTTCGCTGAGATCGACCACACCGCCCAGCTCCTGGCCAGCCTCGCCGAGCAGACGACCACCGGCGTCGTGCTCAACCTCGACGACTCCTTCGTCTCCCGCATCCGCGACCGCGTCGCCGACGGCGTCCAGGTCCGCTACTTCGGTGTCGACGCCTCCATCGCCGACCGCCTGCCCGAGCTGCAGGAGCAGGACGTGCGGTTCGAGGACGACTTCGTGCCGCCGGTCGCCGGTCCCGACGACGGCCTGCTCAAGCCGAGCGATGAGCGGTCGTTCGAGGTGCTGTTCGGCGACGGCTCCGCCGGCTCTGGCACGGTCGGCCCGCTCGAGCTCCAGCAGCGCGGCCTCGCCGCGATGATCAACGCCACGGCCGCCACCGCCACGGCGCGCCTGCTCCTCGGCGACGTCTTCGACCCGGCCAGGGCCGCCGAGGCCCTGCGCGCGGTGACCCCGCCGTTCGGCCGGGGCGAGGTCGTCATGGTCGACGGCCAGCCGCTCGAGCTGGTCCTGGTGAAGAACCCGGCCGGGTTCACGGTCGCCCTGGGCACCTACGGCTCCACGCCGGTCGCGACGATGGTCGCCATCAACGACAACTACGCCGACGGCCGCGACGTCTCCTGGCTCTACGACGTGAGCTTCGAGAGCCTGCGGCAGCGCGGCGTCGCCGTGACCAGCGGCGTCCGCGGCTACGACATGGCGTTGCGCCTGCAGTACGACGACGTGCCCGTCGAGCGGGTCGAGCCCGACCTCGAGGCGGCGCTCGACGCGTTCCTTGCCGCGCACCGCGACGAGCCCAAGCGGATCTTCTGCACCTACACCGCGATGATGGCGCTGCGCCGGGTGCTCGCCGCCAGATACGACCTGCCCGACATCGGCGAGGAGGCGTCATGACCATCCAGCCACCAGCCCACGCGAACCCCGCGCAGTCCGAGCCCGCCCAGCACGGTGCCACGGCGGCCCACCCCCAGGACGTGTTCATCCCGGGGGAGCCGCAGGACTCCGCGGTCGTCCCCGACGCCGAGCGCGAGGGCAAGGGCGCCATCCACCTGGTGCACCTCTACCCGCGCGAGATGAGCATCTACGGCGACCTCGGCAACACCCGCGCGCTCGCCGCCCGCATCCGCCGGCACGGCTACAGCCCCGTCGTGCACCAGCACCACCCGGGCAGCGCGTTCCCCGAGACCGTGCACCTCGTGGTCGGCGGCGGCGGCCAGGACTCCGGGCAGGTGCGGGTCGAGGCCGACCTCGAGCAGATCTCCGACCGGCTGCGCAGGCTCGCCAGCGACGGGACGCCGATGCTCATGATCTGCGGGATGTACCAGCTGTTCGGCAACGCCTTCATCACCGTCGAGGGCAAGCGGCTCCCGGGCCTCGGCATCCTCGACGTCACGACCCAGGGCAACGCCAAGCGCATGATCGGCCCGGTCGTCCTCAGCACGGAGTTCGGCGACGTCGTCGGCTACGAGAACCACTCCGGCTCGACGACGCTCGGAGACGGCCAGGCGCCGTTCGGGACGGTGCGCGCCGGGTTCGGAAACAACGGCACCGACCGCACCGAGGGTGCCCGCACGGCCAACGTCATCGGCTCCTACCTGCACGGCCCCATCCTCCCGGCCAACCCGGCGCTCGCCGACGCGCTCATCGCCCTTGCCGCCGAGCGCGCCACCGGACGGCCGTTCGAGCCGGCCCCGCAGGACGACGGTTTCGCCGACGAGGCCCGCACGCGTCAGGTGCGCCGGCTCGTCAAGCGCTGACCACTGCCCGGTATGCAGCCGCAGCAGCACCTGACCGACCGTTCCACGCCCGTGCCCGCACGGGTCCCCCCGAAAGTCCTGGACCTGTTCGCCGCCCCGGACGACGTCCGGCCCCTGCCCGGGGGCGGCGGTGGCAGTGTCGTCGCCGGCGACCTGGTGCTGTCGCCGGGGCGGGACGCGGCGACCCAGGACTGGTTGAGCCCGGTCCTGGCCCGCCTCGCGGTGGCCCTCGACCTGGAGCGGCCGGGGACCGTCCGGATCGCCATGCCGATCCCTGCCCGGGACGGCTCCTGGGTGGTCGACGGCTGGGCCGCGAGCCGGTTCGAGCCCGACACGACCGCCTGCACCGACCTCGACGTCCTCGTGGCGACCGGCCGGGTGCTGCACGCCCGCCTGGCCGTCGCGGTGCCCGAGCGCCCTGCCGGGCTCGACGCGCGGACCGACTGCTGGGCGCAGGCCGACCGCCTCGTCCATGGTGGCGGCGCCGCACTGCGTGACGCGGTCGCGCGATACGGGTCCGACCTCGCCGACCAGTGGGTGGGCGAGCTCGACGACGCGGCCGGGGGAGGAGCGACGGGGCCCGGGCAGGCGCAGCTGGTCCACGGTGACCTCGCGGGCAACGTCCTGCTCGACGCGACGGGCACCCCGGTGGTCATCGACCTCGCGCCGTACTGGTGGCCGCCGTCGTGGGCCGAGGCGGTGTGCGTCCTCGACGCCGTCCTGTGGCACGGTGCGGACCCAGCGGTACTGGTGCAGTGGCAGGACCCCGTCCGGCGTCCGGTGCTGCTGCGGGCCGCGCTGTTCCGGCTCCTCAGCGAGGTGCCGGGTAGCCTCCTGACGCCCGACCTGGCGCGGGCCGTCGACCCCGCCCGGCTACGAGCCCTCTAGGGCTTCTGCGGCAGGTCCTCAGGCGTCGGGGTCGCTGCCCCAGTCCAGCCGCAGCGCGATGAGCGCGGCCAGCGTCGCCGACTCGCCGTCGCGGCCGCCCGCGCCGACCTGCAGCGGCGGGGGCGTCGGCGCGATGGCGACGGTGCGCCACCGGCCGAACCGCTCCGGCGGCACGACGAGCACGTAGTAGGAGCCGTCGGTCCCGATCCCGATCGACTCGTCGCGGCGCAGGTACCAGCCCCGGACACCCGTGCGGTAGCGGCCACGGCCCGACCAGGGGCGCGCCGTGAGCTCCTCGGTGGGGAAGCCGGCCTCGGTCGCGCGGGTGACGAACTCGTCGACGAGCACCTGGGCCCGCACCGACTCCCGCTCACGGCGCCGCTGGTCGGCGGCCACGTGGTAGTCGGCGGCCTCTGCGCGCTCCGCGGCTCGGCGACGGCGCTCCTCCTCGTCCTCACCCATGCGCGTGCTCCTCGACCGGTTCCTTCTTGGGGCTGAACGACCACGCGAGCCACCCGAGGGCACCCAGCGGGATCTCCATGAGGTGGGTGTAGACGGAGAAAAGGATGGCGCCGGCGAACGCCTCCGCCGGCCCGGCACCCCAGGCGATGAGCGCCGACGTGGTGACCGCCTCGGTCACCCCCAGCCCGCCGGGGGTGACCCCGACCGCCGTGGCCAGGCGCCCGATCGCGTATGCCGCGAAGAGCTGCCCGTAGTAGAGGTGCACGCCCGTGGCATCCATGCACACCAGGAAGAGCAGGTAGTAGACGCCGAAGAAGCCGACGAGGCCCAGGGTCATGCTGAGCCAGCCGGTCCGGACCACGTCGTTGATGCGCGCCCGGAGGTCGACGACGAGGTCCCTGACGCTCATGCTGCGGCGGCGCCACAGCCGGCCGAGCACCTTGTCGATGCCCTGGCCGATGGCCACCGCGGCCCGTTCGGAGACGAGGACCGCCACGAACGCGCCGAGGAGGAGCGCGCCGCTGAACGCACCGCCGATCGCGGCGTCCTGCAGCTTCTTCGGGACGTCGGCGTCCGCCCCGGCGAGCAGGGCGACGATCGCAACGAGGGGCAGGGCGATGCGGGCCAGCACGTTCCACACGCCGGTGACGATGGCCGACGTGGAGATGTCACGGCGGGAGAACCCCCACGAGCGGCAGATCGTGTAGGTCGCGGCCAGGCCGGCCGCGCCGCCACCGGGCAGCAGGTTGCCCACGGACGACCCGGCGACGTTGACGATCAGGGCCTGCCAGTGCCGCAGCCCGTGCAGCGACCCGGTGAGCGTGAAGGTGTAGCAGTAGAGGCCGACCACGACTCCCCCGAGCAGCACCAGGGCGGTGGCCACCGGCACGCGGTCCAGCACCTGCCAGACCTCGCCCCAGGAGACGTGGGAGACGCGGGGGAGTCCCCACACCAGCAGGACCGCCGCCAGTCCGAGGCCCAGAACTCCCTGCAGGACGGTGCGACCGCGCGAGCGTGCCGGGCGCTGGGCCGGTCCCTCGGTGGTTGCGGTCCCGGCGCTCACGGCAGGCCCTCGAAGATGTCGGTCGCCACCCGGTGGCCCGGGGGGCTCGCAGGGTCGATGAACCACTCGCGCCCGAAGACGAGGTCGTAGAGGGGACGGGGGATGCGCAGGAACGCCGCCAGCGTGCGGTCGGCGCCCCCCTCCGCGCTCGCCTGCGACGCGTGGGCGCGCATGGAGGCGCGCTTCGCGGCGGCATACCGGCGCACGGAGATGCGGTGGGTGATCTCGGACCGCGCGCTGAAGGCCCGGCGGAAGCTGTCGCGGTCGAACTCCGGCGGGAAGTGGTGGAACTTCGCGGCGAGGTCGAGCCCCCGGTTGATGGCGTCCCGCGGCACGGTGGCCTCGAGCACCCGGGGTGTCCCGGCGAGCTCGGCCGCCCTGGCGCCGACGACGTGCACCTTGACGTGGTCGCGGTGGCCGTAGCCCCCGTTGCGGTCGTAGGTGAGCAGCACGTCGGCCTGCTCCTCGCGCAGGATCGCTGCCAGCCGCTGGGCCGCCTCGTCGATGTCGACCCGGACGAAGCGCTCGCGCCCCGGGGGGTCGGGGTGGGCGCCGTCCACCATCCCGCTGTCGGCGTAGCCGAGCCACTCGACGCGTGCGACGCCCAGCGCCTGCGCGCTCCGGCGCAGCTCGTCCAGGCGACGGTCGCCGAGCCGGCCGTCGGCGGCGTACTCGTCCGAGGCGAGGCCGAGGTCGCCGTCGGTCGCCACGACCGTGACCACCCGGTGGCCCTCCGCTGCGGCGCGCGCCATCGTCCCCGACGTGAGGAGCGCCTCGTCGTCGGGGTGCGCGTGGAACGCCACCAGGGTGCGGGTCATCACGAGCCATCCTGTCGCATGGCAGGCTCTAGCCCGTGAAGGTGGCGCTGCTGACGGACTGTTACCTGCCCAGGCTGGGTGGGATCGAGGTCCAGACGCACGACCTCGCGGCCCAGCTGGTCGCCCGCGGGCACGAGGTGGAGGTCTTCACGGCCACGCCCGGGGCACGCGGCGAGCGCCACGGGGTCGTCGAGCTCGTCGACGGGATCCCGGTGCACCGCATGGCGATCCGGCTCCCGTGGGAGCTCCCGGTCAACCCGTTCGCGCCGCCGGAGGTGCGCCGCCGCCTGCAGGGCGGCGGCTTCGACGTGGCGCACGTGCACATGGGCGTGGTCAGCCCGTTCGCGACCGACCTCGCGCGTGTCGCCCTCGGGCTGGGCCTGCCGACCGCCGCCACCTGGCACTGCCTGATGGAGCGCTCGCGACCGCTGTTCCGGGCGCTGGGGCACGCCCGGCGGTGGGGCGGGCGTGGGGCCGCGCTCTCGGCCGTGTCGGGCGTCGCCGCGGCCTCGGTCCAGGCGGTGGTGGGGGAGGGCAGCGAGGTCCGTGTCCTCCCCAACGGCATCGACGTGGGTCTCTGGGCGCCACCCTCGACGCCGGTGCGCGACCCGGGCGCCCCCGTGGAGGTCGTGGCGTCCATGCGCCTGGCCGCGCGCAAGCGCCCGATGGCCGCGCTCGAGGTGGCCGAGGCTGCCCGACGGCTCCTGCCCGCCGACCGGGCCATGCGGCTGACGCTCTTCGGGGAGGGGCCGGAGCGGGGGCGGCTCGAGCGGTTCGTCGCCGCCCACCAGATGGGCGACTGGGTGCGGCTGCCCGGCCGCGTCGACCGGGACGAGCTGCGCAGGAGCTACTGGCGCAGCGACGTCTACCTCACGCCGGCCCGGCTCGAGGCGTTCGGCATCGCGGCACTCGAGGCCCGCACGGCCGGTCTGCCCGTGGTCGCCCGCGCCGACACCGGGGTGGGCGACTTCGTCACCGACGGCGAGGACGGCCTGCTCGGCTCCGACGACCAGGCGATGGTCCGCGCCCTGGTCGACCTCGTGTGCGACGACGCGGTCCGCACGCGCATCGCCACCCACAACCGGGAGGTGCCGCCGGCGCAGGCGTGGCCCGCCGTCGTCGACCTCGCCGAGTCCGAGTACCGCCGGGCGGGTGCGTCGTGACCCCCGTCCCCGCGACGTCCCTGCAGGTACGCGGCCGCGGGCACGACGGCCGGGAGGTGGTCGCGTTCGTCCTCGAGCACGGCGCCGACCCGGTCCGCGAGCTGGGCCGTCGCGGGTGGGGCGGCGCGCGCCTGCTGGACGCGCTGCGCCACGGCGACGGCTCGCTCACGCTCGACTACGCCGTCCAACCGGTCGAGCCCGTCGAGGTGCCCTCCGCGCAGGTGCCCACGGACCCCGGCCTGGTGCTCGAGCCCGGGGAGGTGCCGGAGGTGCACCAGCGCACCGCGGCCTACGGCGTCGTCACCAGCGAGCGCGGCGTCCTGCTCACCGAGCTCTCCGCCCTGACGTCGGCGCCCGGGCGGTGGACCCTGCCCGGCGGCGGCCTCGACCCCGGCGAGGAGCCGGTCGCGGCGCTGCACCGGGAGGTCTGGGAGGAGAGCGGCCAGCAGGTCCAGGGCGTGCGCCTGCTCGAGGCGCACACCTCCCACTGGGTGGGCCGGGCGCCGAGCGGCCGGCTCGAGGACTTCCACGCCGTGCGCATCGTGTATGCCGCGTGGTGCCCACAGCCCACCGACCCCGTCGTCCACGACATCGGTGGGTCGACGGAGTCGGTGCGCTGGGTGCGGGTCGAGGAGCTGGGCCGCTACCACCTCGGCCGGTCGTTCGGCCCCCACATGTCGCGGTGGCTCGGCCGGTCCTGAGGCCCTGAGGCCCTGTGGCTGTGACGCTCGGCCCCGCGGTCAGGAGCGGGCGTTGCGCCGGTTGGAGCCGGCCAGGCCGACGATGCCCAGCACCACCAGGACCGCGCCCATGGCGACGAACCCGAGCGGGCCCACGTCGCCCCAGTCGATGGTGAGGTTGCCCAGCTCCTGGGCCAGCACGATCCCCCCGACCGCGAGGCAGACCAGACCCAGCAGGACCGCCGGGATGTGCGGCCCGGTCGGTCGCGGCGGCACAGGTGGCGCCCAGGCGGCCGGAGCCGTGGTGGGGACCGGTTGTCCGGCCGGCGTGGCCTCGGTGGCGGCGCGGTGGTCGTCGACCGGGAGCTGCTGGGTGGGGTCGGTGGCGGACCGCTGCTCGGCCGTCGCGAACTCGGGTGTGGCCTGCTCGGCCGTCGCGTGCTCGGCGGTGGTGTCGCCCCACAGTTCCTGCGTGGCGTCCGGGCGCTCCTCCTGCGGGTCGTTCCGGGTCTCGTCGTGGGGGCTGGTCATGGCGTTCACTCCTTGCCGATCAGGATCTGGCCGAGGCCCACGTGGGCGTCGACGACGACGTCGGGGGTTCCGGTCCCGAACGTCTCGACGGTGCTGATGTTGCGGCCGTCACCGTTGCCGCTCGTGTCGACCGAGTCGAGGGTGCCGGGGGCGGCCTTGGTGATCTGGCCGGCCCCGACCGAGCTGCGGACCTCGACGGTCAGGTTGTCGGGGACCCGGATGCGCAGCTCGCCGACGCCCACCCGCGCCTCGACGTCGCGGGCCGTGCCCGGGTTGTCGGGCAGCGCGGTGAGGTCGAGCTCTGCCGACCCGATGCTGAGCCGGTAGGACTTCGTCGTGTCGGTGACCGACGGGCGCCAGACGCGCTCGCCGACACCGCCCCCGAACGTCACGTCCGGGACGACCGACGCGGTCCAGGTGACGATGACCAGGACGACGGCGACGAAGCCGGTGAGCCCGGTGCGCCGCCCGGCGAACCCGAGGGCCAGGACGCCGAGCCCGACGACGGCGAGGGCGGCGCACAGGGCGACCGTCTGGTCGCTGCCGGCCCAGTCGTTGGCCTGGTGGGCCCACGTGGTCAGCCCGTAGGCGGCGACGGCGAGGCCGCTGATGAGCAGCGTCGCGCCGAAGCCTCCCGAGCGTCGCCGTGGCGGACGAGGCGCCCGCGGCGGCTTGGGCGGACGCGGCTGCCGACCCGCGGGCGGTGCCGGGGGAG